>JBLHPP010000044.1:0-13123 GCA_047624385.1 Crocinitomicaceae bacterium | reverse complement strand
TATTTCATGTCTGATTCTATCCCCACACCCACCAGCTGCACTCGCAGCTTCATTTCTCCTAACAACCATCTTCTAGTATTAGTTACAAAGCACCTATTGGGACTTGGTGACTCTCTCAAGGACTGCATGGTGATAGTTCCTACAGCCCATTCTGGTCGCCAGCTAAGACAAGCTCTCCCACAGATCGCGGGTCGAGCTATTCTAGCTCCCTCCGTCGTCACTCCTGACATTCTTTTCCGCCCTCAAGCTGACTCTAAAGCCGCAACAAAGATAGAGTGGTGGCATGCATGGAGTGAAGTCCTTCGTAAATCAACAGCTGAACAAGTTGATGCTCTATTCCCGCAGTTAGATGGTATTGAAAGAGACTTCAACTGGTCGATCAAAGCGGCGACTCGATTCACTAAACTCAAAGAGGAAATCACCTCAGTCTATCAAAGTTTCAGAGATGTCGCTGAGTCCAGCGATGAACCAGATAGATGGAGCCAATTAGCCGAACTCGACCTCGAAGTCATCTCCTTACTCCAGCAGCGTAACCTCCTCTGCCCGGCTGAAGTTAGACGCTTCGCTGCGGAGAACTGGCAAGCTGCGTCAGGGGTGGAGAAAATAATTATCGCAGCAGTTCCCGATTTGCCAATGCTAGCGCAGCTCTCGCTATCGCGTTCTAATATTCCAGTCGAGATCCTCACTCAGGCTGATGAGGCACTATCTGAGAGCTTTGACTCGTGGGGAGTACCGCAAGCCAGCCACTGGGTGCACAGCCATATTCAGATTCCTGAGCCGGCGTTAGAAACCATTCAGATCAAGGCTAATGGCCACGATGCTATCCATTCACTCATCGAGGACTCGGCAAATCACCCCTCAGATGAAATCGCCCTTGCTGTCACCGACTCGGCATTTAGCTCGCTGACGAGTGATCAATTTGAAAAAGCTGGCTGGCCAGTCTTCAATCCCGAAGGAAAACCAATCTCAAGGACTGGACTTTGGGCATTTTTGAAGCAGCTTCGTCTAGCTCTCTCAAACCCACAAAACTTCCTACCAATTCCAAGCTTACTCAAGGCTCCTGAAGCGAGAACGTTACTTTTTACTCTCAAGTTCCCAGAGAGTGCCGCGAAAGAAATCGACGGACTTACCCAACGTCATCTACCCCAAAACCTAGGTCATGCCATCCGCTGCGCTAGTGAATCTTTAAAAGAACCACTGACTGAACTCCAAGCTCTTTTAGAAGATGCTAAATCATCCAAGGCGTCGCGCTCGCTCGAGCAAATTTTTGATCGTATTGAAAGATCTACCGAGTTCCCAAGCGAACTCATCGATCCATTCCTTGAGGCTATTTTGTCGATAAAACAACTCGAACATCAAAGACAAAATTTAAGCACACACCACGCGTTGGACTTGGTGATGCAGGCCTGCGAGAGCGTGAAGATCCAAGCTGAGAGGGCTGGCACAGTGATAGACCAACTCGGCTGGCTCGAACTCCCCTACTCTGCTGAGCCTCATCTCAAACTGCTGGGACTACACGAAACCTGTGTCCCCGAGCGACCACATGACGATGGTTTCCTGCCTGAGTCATTGCGTCAAAAAATACGGTTATACAGTCGCGAGCAGCTAGAAGCCCGAGATGCCTATTTACTACACAATATGCTAGCGTCCCGCCAGACGTCTGGATCGGTAAAAATATACCTCTGTCAGACCACTCCGTCTGGTGAAGAGCGACAGGCATCACGCCTACTCATGCGTTGCCCAATCGACAAGCTTCCTACGCGCGTTCAGCACTGTTTCGATGAAGAAATCAGCAACTCAGAGAAACTTCCTGCCTATTCATCAGGAAATTGGAAACTCGAGATCGACAAGCCTATCGCTTGGCCTGCGGACAAGCTCCTCACAGTTAGTCCTAGCCGATTACGCAATTTTCTTCACTGTCCGTTCCGCTTTTACCTCCAACTGATAGAAGGATTCGATCGTAAATCTTTTGATTCACATGAGCTAGACCCCGCCCAATTTGGAAATGTCATCCACGATGTTCTAGAACAATATGGGCTAGATCCCTTATTCAAAGACCTCTCAGACTCTTCTGAAATACAGCATGCCTTCATCACTTTGTTGGATCAACTTTTCACAAAAAAATACGGTGAGCAAACGACCCTGCCACTGAGCATTCAAAAGGAAAGCGCACTTCAGAGACTTATCTCATTTGCTGACCAACAGGCAGAACTCAGAAAAGAGGGGTGGAAAATCCTTCACGTGGAGCTTGCCATCGGCACTGAAGAGGATGAAATCAAATGGAATATTTTTGATACTCCAGTGCGAATGCGAATCGACCGAATCGACATCCACGAGGACACTGGCCGTTTGCGTTTGATCGATTACAAAACCTCAAAGAAAGTTAAAACTCCAGTCGATGAGCACTTTGAAAATATCCGTCAGTCGGATGAAAAACACCATCTCTATGGGACGCCGCTTGAGCCCGCTAGTTCTAGATCACGCTCTCAGAGGAGATGGAAAAACCTCCAACTCCCACTCTATGCCGAGTTTGTTAAGGATCACTTCCAACTCACCGAGCTTCCAGAAATTGGCTACGTGGCATTTCCTGCTGCAGCGGCCTCTACAGGACTTCAGCTCTGGAGTGACTACGACGAATCATTTCACCAATCAGCCCTAGAGTGGACAGAGAACTGCCTGTTGGCAATCCGTACAGGAGACTTCCACATCCGCCAGCTCCCTAGCCAAGACCAAAGCTGGGACAGCTTTGCCGCACTCACTCCTGATGGCTTAGACCAAGCATTTAACCTCTAACTTTCAAACTCCTCAGATTATGCATTCTAGCCTTCTTATAGAAGCCTCCGCCGGCTCAGGAAAAACCTACCAACTCTCAAATAGATTTCTGGCTCTCCTTTCATTAGGCGAAAATCCAGCGGACCTAATCGCCCTCACATTCACCCGCAAAGCCGCAGGAGAATTCACCCGCCGCATTCTTAACCGACTCGCTCTAGGCGCTAGCACCGAGAAAGAAGCAGCTATTTTAGCCGCAGCTCTGACTCCTACTTTGATCGGTGACGCCTACAGCGAACAGCCAGGAATAGTACAGCCAGCACAACTCCCCGACCTCAGCATGCAGAGGTTCAGAGAGCTTTTGGCAATTCTCGTCAGCTCTCTGGATCAATTACAACTCAGCACACTCGATAGTTTTTTCACACGACTCGTCAGTAGTTTCGGGCCCGAGCTGGGTCTAGCAGGTTTCGAGATGTTAGATGAAGACCGCTACGCTCTGGCGAGAGAAGAAACTCTACAACAAGTACTCAATGGCGGCTCGCTCGACAAAAGACAACGCGATCTATTCCTTAGCGCATTCGCCATTGCAAATTATGGAAATGAAGAAGCACGCGTGCGTGACTCAATCCTAGAGTTTGTCAAAGATCACCACGAACGCTTACTCCAGTGCCCTAGTCCAGCAAGCTGGGGAAATGCCGATGCGATCTGGGATGATCATGAAAATTGGCCGAAATACTCGCTAGCGAAAGTCGTAGCACTTCAACAAGAAATCCTTATAGCTACTCCTGAAACTTTAGGTCATGGAACACTTAACAAAACTTTCCTAAAGTTTACTAATTCCATTACTGACTATATTCCAGGTACTCCACTTCCTGACTCAGTAAAAAAGAACCTCTTCAAATGGGTAGACTCTATCCCTTCCGGATCAGATGAAATTCATTTTCACTATAACCGAGCCGACAGAGTATTCCCAGTCCGTCTCACGGCCCTTTTAGTCGAGCTGGAGGAGTTGATCCGATGCACTGAAATTGGTATTTTCTTAAAAAGAACCCAAGGCATCTGGGCGGTAGTGAGCGCCTTTGAACATCAGTATAACAAACAGTGCCGATCACAGGGACGCGTGAGCTTTGCCGATCTCACATTGCTACTCCAGCAGCACGCAGTCCTTGCTCGTAAGACGGGGTTCAACGAGCTAGCCTATCGCCTAGACTCGCAGTTCAGACATTGGATGTTAGATGAATTTCAAGATACCAGCCGCAGACAGTGGGATGTCATAGAACCTGTCATCAACGAGGCAGTCATCGACCACGAAGGTGAGCGCAGCCTTTTCGTAGTAGGTGATACAAAGCAATCTATCTACGGATGGCGCGGTGGCGAACCACGGCTATTCTCTGAGATAGCTGAGCGCCCAGAGTGGGAACGCCTACAGGAATGGACTATGGCCCACTCTTGGAGATCTAGTAAAACAGTACTCGACTTCGTCAACCTCATCTGTGCCCCAGACGGCGAGGGCATGTCCCCTCTCCCTGACGAGACCAGGCTGCGATGGACTTTCCAAGAGCACCTAGCGGCAAAGGGTTTGGCTGGAGAAATCAAGATCTTCCAGTTTAGTGATAAAAATGAGGAAGGCTACAGTGACAAGGAAGCTGCCATAATATCTGAACTCAAACGGATCGACCCTATTCATAGGGATCTGAGTTGTGCTTTGTTAGTTTCATCGAACAAACAGGTTCAACATTATACATCGCTTCTTAGAGAACAAACCAAATTCCCTATCGAGGCAGAGGCCGCAGTGAGTATCTCATCAGACTCACCTCTAGGCCTAACTCTATTAGATTGGTTTAAATTTTTGGTATTCCCTGCTGATAATTTTTCCAGACGCCACATCGAGACCTCGCCATTATCATCCTCGGTAGAGCAATACGGAGAATCCGAAGCGACCCAGTATTCATCTGCTAGATCAGAGATCAGCGCGCATGGAGTGAGCTATCACATCAGCAAGCTTGTGAGTAGACTTCCAGACACATTAGAAATTGGATCATTCCAGCAAATGCGACTCGAACAAATTCTCAATACTGCACGAGCTTTTGATACCATCGGTGGGACTCTCGAAGAATGGCTTCGGATGTTAGAGAATCAAACTCACCGTGAGGAAAGCGGCCAAGGGGCAATCCAGATAATGACCGTGCACAAATCTAAAGGACTTGAGTTCGACATCGTGATGCTTCCAGAACTGGATGGTTCTAGCTACGATACGGTGACCCGCATGGGAATGCTGACGAAAGATAATGAGCAGCATATTCCCGAACACTTCCTCAACAAGCCAGTCAAAGAAATCATCGTAAGAGACCCGCAACTCTCAGAGCAATACAACCAATGGGTTGCAGATAATTGCTATGAACGAGCTTGTAACCTCTACGTGGCTCTCACTCGCGCCGCTCACTCTATTTACCTTTTTCTCAAAGAACCTGCAAAGAAGGCAAACCCAACATCATCACTCAATGATGCGGGATGGGTTCACCGGTCTATCGGAGATCGAGAGGCCAGTGTAGTCACTCTGGAAAATGAAATCAGTGGTCAATTACTCTATCAGAGTGGTTGCCAAGAATGGCTTGCCGAATTTCCGCTAGTAGAGACGGTCGAAAGTGATGAGAGGCAGCAACTCTCACTACCGCAAGCATCACCGCGCGTTGGCCGACGCACTGCCTCGAAGGATAAATCTAAGTTCTTCATCAAACGAAATTCACGCGCCAGCCAGAGTGGTAAGCAATTTGGAAATAATGTTCACGATTTATTCGAATCGATTGTCACCATCAAAGACTCAAAAATCCTTCCAGAGAACGAATATGCTGACGTTGTCCGTAAAGCTTTAGCACTACCTGAATCCCAGCATTGGTTTGGTGATCACTCGAATTCAGAGATTTTACGTGAGCAAGCGATCGAAGCGATCGATGATAATGGCACGTGGTTCTCAGGAGTCATCGATCGAGCCATCGTGCACTTTGATGCGAACCAAACTGCTACCAAAATTGAAATCCTAGACTTCAAAACGGACTCCGTCAGTTCAGCTGAAGAGCTCGTGGAGCGCTACTCTGGGCAACTACAAAGTTACGCCAAAGTTCTCTCTAGCGTCTATCAGTTACCAATCTCAGAGATCAGCACCTGCCTACTCTCTACAAAGTTGAATACGTATATCAGCATCTAAACCAAATCGTCTTTTTCGATTTCTACACCGCAACTCCCACATTGCCCCCATTGGAATATAGGCTCACCACAAGATCCACACCCGTAGGTTTTATTTGTCGTATGCTTACTGATTTCCCCACCATAGTGCCCTCCGTTGAGCTTTTTGAGCAAGCGCACCATCTCAGCCACAGCTTTCAATAAGGCGTAAGGCAACACACCGGCTGCCGCTATCACTATAAACAGGAATATGCCTGCGCCTTTCAGTTCAATAAGGAACCCAATACCAACTAGAACTGAGAACACGATAGATAGGATAGCCAGAACATCTAGCAAGCTCTCAAGTCCACCTGTGTGGGACTCACTTATAATCTTGCGCTTCTATTTCTCACTCATATGAGCGGAAATTTAACAGTTCTATACCGGGCTGGCAATCGCCATTGCGAGCGAGCATTCTTTATTCGACACTTTCAAAGACGCCGCCACCGAGTAGGACGCCATTTTCGTAGAACCCGCAGATTTGGCCGGGGGTGAGAGCGCGCTGTGGGCGGATGAACTCGACATCGATTTTTCCATCTTCGCGTGGAGTGACCCAGACTGGTTCACCTTTGGCGCGGTAGCGTGGCTGAGCCTCGATTTTGCGTTTGGTGGTGACGGGCTTGTTCACCCACGAGACACTACCGACGACTGACTTACTGGCGAAAAGACCAGGGGTCTCCGCTTCATTGTAGCCGACGATGAGTTCGTTCTTTTTGAGATCTTTACCGACGACAACGTAGGCAACGCCATCACGTGGCGAAGCAACTCCGTGTCCCTTACGCTGGCCGAGAGTGTAGAGGTGCAGCCCTTTGTGACGGCCTAGGCGTTTGCCCTCAGTGTCCACGATATTGCCGGGACGATCAGGAACATAGTGGCGGAGGAAGTCGGTCATCTTGACATTGCCAATGAAACAAATCCCCTGGCTGTCTTTTTTCTGGGCTGTTGGAAGGTCGAAGCGTTCTGCTACTTCGCGTACTTCAGGCTTGAGCATTTCTCCACATGGAAAGAGAGCGTGCTTGGCTTGGTGTTGCTCCATTAGAGCTAGGAAATAACTTTGGTCTTTGTTGGTGTCAGAACCTCGTAAAATATCAGCGGTGCCATCAGGGCGCTCTCGCTTTCGGGCGTAATGACCAGTGGCCACGTACTCGAATCCTTGGGCCAAAGCATAGTCGAGGAAAACGCCAAATTTCATTTCCCTATTGCAATAGACATCGGGGTTCGGGGTGATGCCGCTGCGGTAGCCTTCGAGGAGGTAATCGACGATACGATCTTGATATTGGTCGATCAGATCAACGACGCGAAACTCGATACCGAGCTTTTTAGCCACAGCATGTGCGTCCTCAACATCGTTCTCCCACGGGCAATCGCCGGGGACATTATCGGTGTTGATCCAATTTTTCATATAGGCCCCCACGACTTCATGCCCCTGCTCCACCATGAGAGCAGCAGCCACGCTAGAGTCAACGCCACCTGAGAGGCCTACCAAAATCTTTGACATAGACGAGCAGTAGAACACATCACACGAACTTGCAAACCTGACATTGTTTAAACTTGAAAGTTCCGCCCAGCGAGCGCATCACCACTGCATGTCCACGCCCAACACCGAAGCTACAGGCAAGCCAACGCCCATCGCAGGCTGCATCATCTTCCTTGTGATTTTCGGCATGGTCACCTTCCTCGCTGTCTTTGCCTGGTATCAGTATGGTGAGTACAAGACAGAGATCGTCAATATCTCTCAGCTTGAACAAAAACCCACCGAACTCGCTGACGCAAAAAATGCAGCCGCAATCGCAGCTCTCGACCTCAAAATGGGAGCATTCGAGACTGCCGTGAAAGCCAAAAAGAAGACTGAAATCACCTTTACTCCAGCGGAAATGAACCTCGCTATCGCCCACTACCCGAAGCTTGAAACCTTCCGCGGCAAGATGAGCATACGCGAAATCACCGACACAGCCATCATCGCAGACATCAGCTTTGAAGTCCGCGCAGGCTTCGATGGAGCACGATACCTCAATGGAACGATGACGATGAAGCCAATAGTTGCTATGGGTTCACTATTCCCAGAAGTTACGGAGATCAAACCTGACACGGGCAATAAAGTGCCTCCAAAAATGACCCGTGAATTTCCAACTTTCCTCTTCACTGAGTACCGCAACGACGAAGAACTCGCCGACGTTTTCCATAAGCTCAGCAAGGTCACCTTACACGATGGCGTGATGACTATTCTCAGCGACCCTAAAATGCCGATCGAAGGTGAAATTCCTGAGAATGTGGATAGTGAAACTGAGAGAGCATTCGCGCTTTTCGGTCTATTTATCTTCATGCTAGTGACCACAGTCGCCTTCCTACTCTGGGTTCGCAAGCGCAAGAAAAACGCGGCTGAGGAAGTGGCCTAGCTGAGAGGTTGAGCAACTCTCGGCTCGATATTTTGGTACAGAATTACTAGAATTTCTCAGAATTAACAAAATTTGTCACTGGCTAAAGGAATCATCATTCTATCCTCTGAAGTGCCCCAAGGTCAGATACTACTTGGATCGAGTGCTGCTTAAATTAAGCTTAGCGGGTTTTCTTGGTTGCCGCTTTTTTTGCCTTCTTAAATTCTAGGTAGGTGATTCCAGTTGTTTTGTTGGACTTTGGATCAACGGTTGAAACTCGCATCGTGCGCAAGGTATATTCCTTACCCATCCGCATTAGGTCAGTGACTAGAAATTGCTTCAGTGGCTTTCCCGCTGCATCGTAGCCGATGAGCTTCATCATGGCGCCATACTTCTTGTGCACCCATACATAGACAATCCGGTATTTACCTGCAGTTTTCGAGGGATTGTTCAGACGCAACTTGTAACAAAGCTGGCCATTGACCTTCTCTTCGCCTTCTAGCCTGGTGTCCTTCCAGTAAAGAAAGCGCATTGATATATCTTCGTAGCTGACGTCTGTGCGATTGATATTCTGCGAGAGCTTGGCATCGCTAAACCTAGTTGTCTCGCCTCCCTTTATCTCTAGTAAATCATAGTGATCTTCCTTCAGCCGCATATGAAATCGGTTATCCTTCCCCTTCACTTGGTAGGAGAACTGGATATTCTCATTGCGTAAAAACAAGCTCAGTGGCGTGCGCTTGCCATTCTTCGACATATAACCATGAAGATCCTGTTGGGTCTGCATCGTCGCTGCGAAGCGTGTCGTTGCTAGGATCTTGTCTGCTTGTGCGTCAGCGAAAACTGACAAGGGAGCCATCATTGCGGCAAAACCACAAAAGAGAGTAAGGAAAGAGGCTTTCATGCTGGAAAAATAACACTTCATATTCTCTAGGACGGCAAGTGTAATCGCGCTATTCAAAGAATTTTGCAAAATTTACCATAACTCATCACTATTTTCAAAAAGATCCGTACTCTAGGCTTGAAGAATTTGTATTTTCCACAGCTTATAGCAGCAGCGATATCTTATTCGACTACATTTTTATGAGCCTGAGAAACCAACTCAACACAGTACTTCCTGACATTCTCCCAGCTTCCCCCAAAGAAGCAATCAAGGGGACAGAACTTATCCGCCTAGTTCGTATGCGCCTCGACGGAAATTATTCAGACGCCTCATTGCGCTATCATTTCTCTATCATGTCCTGCGACCCTGGCTCAGCGATAGCTAAGGTTGAGAAAGGCCAAGGCTACTATCGCCGTACTGCCGCAGTCCCAGCACTTGCTGGCGCGCAGGAACTCCTATCGATGACACAGGGTCGACTCGATGATCTTGGTTCAAACCAAGAGGCTGTCGATCTAGCAATGCTCCGCGTCAAAAAGTTTAGAGCTATTGTCCACCGCTGGTGTGAGATCAATGGCCGTCAGCCTTTTGTTTTCCGAGAGCCCTTCAAAGCGACTTCACCGATGGGCAATCTTTGGAAATTTCCTGAGGTCATGTTGGTCGATTGGGAAGGTGCTGGCGAAGAAGACTCCCCGAATGGTGTTTTACGCATGAAGCAAACTCTCAGCCTCCCGCCATTCCATCTTTGCGCCGGACGCCTGCGCATCCAAGCTAACACACACACTTTCCGTGAGGATTTCTTCCAAGCTCTCAGCGCATCAGTTTGGGCCAATAGTGGGGAACTCTTCTACGCTATTCGTATCGACGATGAAGCTCTCAATGAAGCTTTCCGTAAGCTCAATGCTACTTTTGGTCTCGGCGTAACATCGTTCGGGCTGAGCCTAGAACAACTCGATGACCTCCCCCGCCCAGCACACATTCTCAATGCGCACCCACGTGAGACTGAAGCACTGATGGGACGCCTAGATATCAATAGAGTAGCGGCGGCACACACCCGTCCACACCTCGACTGGGCGGCACTCGATGCCATCCGTAACGACTCAGAAGAAGTCGACAAACTCTTCAACTGGCTCTCCGAGTCACTCGAATCTGGTATCACCAAATCCTTTGAATAATTTTGCGACCACATTCATAGCCTCCTATGGTTGTTGTGCTCGTCTTTTCCCAGATTGACATTCCCCCTTTTCTATCGGTAATATATATAAAGCAGAATAATACATATTCTATGTTTTCACAATCAATGACACCTCGCTGAATAAGCGTGCTTTGAAATAAATACAAATTAGTTATAATTATTTCTAATAAAATCGAGTGTGAGGGAGTTATCCTAATAACCTAGCACTCTCAGATCAAAAAAAATCTCACACTATGAGCCTACACGCACAATTAAGCCCTCAAGCACAAGCTGCTTTAGCGGCGCAAAAAAGAACCTCAACTATTTCTGCGCTGATCATTTCGATCTTATCCTTTGGACTGGTTATTCTAATTCTGATGGTCATTGCGCTCACAATAGATACCAAGAACCCACCAGAAATCATTTCTTATTCATCTGGAGTCACCGAAGAGGAGGAAATCGAGCGTCCTGAGACGACAAATCAAGTAGAGCGCAAACCTTCCTCACCTTCCTCCTCCATGGCCAAGGTAATTGCAAGCTCCTCCGCCTCCCCAACAGCAGTTCCTGTACCCAACATAGAAACCGCCGAAGTAGCTCTCGACTTCGGCAATGGCGACGACTTTGGCGACGGATGGGGTAATGGTGATGGCTCCGGCACTGGTGGTGGCGGATTCGGTAATCTTCCAGCCTCAATGAAGAAGCGCTGCTCCAAAGAAGATCGTATGGCGCGCCTCCTCGCCAATGGTGGTAATAAAGAATGTGAGGAAGCCGTGATGAAATCACTCCGTTGGCTCAAGGAAACTCAGAACTCCGACGGTAGCTGGACCACCAAAAACAAAGGTGCTATGACCGGTTTTGCCCTCCTCGCCTTTCTCGGTCATTGTGAAACACCAATCTCACCTGAATTTGGTGAGGCTGTAGAAAAAGCGATCGTCTACCTTGTGAACCTTGGTATGACAAATGACGGTAGACTAGCAACTGCGGCGGCTGGCTCGCACCACTGGGTCTACGAACATGGAATTGCCACCTACGCCCTGGCAGAAGCTTTAACCTTCTGTGACAGCATCGGATTTGAAATCCCCAACCTCGCGGAGGTAACTCAGACCGCCGGCGACATGATCATCCAAGGACAAACAGATGTCGGCGGCTGGCTCTACTCATACAAATCTGGTAATAATGGTGATAATTCCGTAGGATTCTGGCAAATTCAGGCCCTTAAAGCCTGTAAAAACACCAAACTATGGGATGACAAGGACTTTATAACCGTCTCAACCAAGGCACTCGAGTGGCTTACCAAAGTACAAGGGGAAAATGGGGCCATCGGCTACAATAAAAGTCCTACGAGAAGTCCCGGACTTACCGGCGGCGGCGTACTTGCCTTTCAGATGTGGGACAAGCCGAATGCCAAAGAAGCGCGCAAAGGTGTCAAATACATCCGTGACAATACCGACTTCAAGTGGGACGAGAAAAGCTCTGACCTCTACTACCACTATTACAATGCCCAAGCGATGATCAATGCTGGTGGGGATGACTGGAAGTTCTACAATGATCTGTTCCGCGACGAACTACTTAAGAATCAGAATGAAGATGGCACCTGGAAAAACAGAAACAAACACAGTGGAAACCTCCACATGAGCACCTGCTTGGCAACCTTCATGCTCGAAGTTTATTACCGCTTCCTTCCTAGCTCAGCCAAATAAAGTCGAAGCTTATTTCGTTTTCCAAGCCGACTCATCAACGAGTTGGCTTTTTCTTTGCCCTGAAGCATCCAACTGCTCGCAAAAAAAACACTCTCGAAAATATAATACAACTCGTTTATATTGAACTCTCAACAAGAATAAAAACCATGCGTATTTCCTCGCAGTCAGCCAATAACACGCAGCCCTAAAGTATGTGCTTTGAAAGCAATAAAAATTAGTTACTCTTAACTCTAAGAAACCCGACTCCTCCGGCGTTACCCATTGAGCTAAATTTTTCAGCCCAACACAAAAAAAACACACTATGAGCCTACACGCACAATTAAGCCCTCAAGCACAAGCTGCTTTAGCGGCGCAAAAAAGAACCTCAACTATTTCTGCACTGATCATTTCGATCTTATCCTTTGGACTGGTTATCCTAATTCTAATGGTCATAGCGCTCACAATAGATACCAAGAGCCCACCTGAAATTATTTCTTATTCATCTGGAGTCACCGAAGAGGAGGAAATCGAGCGTCCTGAGACGACAAATCAAGTCGAGCGCAAACCCTCCTCCCCTTCCTCCTCCATGGCCAAGGTTATCGCAAGCTCCTCTGCCTCCCCAACAGCAGTTCCTGTACCTACCATGGAAACCTCCGAAGTAGCACTGGACTTCGGTAATGGCGACGACTTTGGCGACGGGTGGGGAGATGGTGATGGCTCCGGCACCGGCGGTGGCGGATTCGGCAACCTTCCAGCCACAATGAAGAAGCGCTGCTCCATAGCAGACCGTATGGCACGCCTGCTCGCCAATGGCGGTAACAAAGAATGTGAGGAAGCCGTGATGAAATCACTCCGCTGGCTCCAGTCAACTCAGAACAGTGATGGTAGCTGGACCAACACAAACAAAGGCGCGATGACTGGTTTCGCCCTCCTCGCCTTCCTCGGCCATTGTGAAACACCCATTTCTCCTGAATTTGGTGAAACAGTAGAAAAGGCAATCGTTTACCTCGTGAATCTCGGTATGGGA
>JBLHPP010000043.1:0-13191 GCA_047624385.1 Crocinitomicaceae bacterium | reverse complement strand
GTTATTTTGAAGCCAGAAGCAATTTAGAACTATTATGATGATGTGCTTCTTGGCAGCAAGCGCCCTATGTCTGAGCCGCAGCTCTAGGTATTCTGCCAGACCCAATCAATCGGGATCTCAATATCCCCTCTAAGACTCTGATGGACTGGGCACGTGAGTGCGGCATTGATAAAGAGGTCTTTCAAAGGAGAATCAGCAGGCAGCGGCACTTCAATACGTACGGGCAATTTTAAAATACGTCTAGGTAGATCATCAGACATTATTTTTTGCACTTTAAGTGTGAGTCCATCGAGAGGGATTTCGCGCCGTTCAGCAACCATACCGATAATAGTAAGCATACAACTACCCAGCGCTGAGGCCACGAGGTCTGTAGGCGAGAATGTCTCGCCCTTACCATTATTGTCGATAGGTGCGTCAGTTTCTAATGTCATCCCAGATGGACCGTGAATCGATTTGCAGCGAAGTTCTCCTTCATAGCTAGTTGTAATTTCTACCATCTTATTATTCTAATTTTGGGATTCATCTACGAGAACAATTCGGAATCCAAATTGATTCCCACGCGTTGTCTTTGACATCAAGAAGCGCGACCAGACACGGAGATGGCTTTTAGTAAAGCTAGCCCAACTGCCGCCGCGGACAACTGCTAGCTCATTCCCCTCTCTATAGTCGGTATCCACCCACTCATACACATTACCACAAAGGTCATAAAGACCATTAGGACTCGGAGGAAAACTCCCCACCGGAGCTGTCATCTCGAAGCCGTCATTGTAATCTTCAACAGTCCTACTCAAAGAAACTCCGACAGCTCGGGCTGCGGCTTCATCTGCAATATTTCCCACCGCTTCACTCGGGGGGAAATCAGTTCCCCAAAAATAGAGCTTCGAGAGCTCTGAATCATTTTGAGCACTACGATCACGCTCCGATGGTGATTGCTCAGCCGCTTCCTCGAACCCCGCTAATTCGCTCCACTCGAGATCGGATGGAATCTTATATCGGTGAGATTCACTGATAGTGGCTGATGCTCGCTCTTTAGCTGTGAGCCATTTGCAGAAATCGATAGCGTCCACACGATTCACCCCAACAACTGGATGATTCGGTTCTTGCCTGAAACCAGGACTGCGAAAACGTCTATGCTTTGTTTCTTGCATAAACAAATTATAATCCATAACGCGCGTCTCGAATACCGAGGCCATCAGACCATCACGTATTGGCATCATTGGTAATCCTAGGCTATTTTTCCACTTAGCACCAAAGATTACCCCGTTATTTTTTTTCAGGATTGCATTTAAAACGAAGGCCTCATTGTCAGCTAAATCCACAGTATACTTATGCTTTTGGTAGCCATCGGCACGAAGCTCGATCTGCACTTTCTTAGGACGTAGCTGCTCTAATAAGAACGGGGTAGCCCCCACGAACTCTTCATCGACATAAATACGCGCTTCCTCGGGGTTCGAGTTGAATAGGATCGAGGCATAGGCAATTTTTTTCACTAGGCACCGCGTAGGTAAGACTCCCTTATTACGATCCACAGCCGTATAATTGGTCGCGGCCAGATCTGGTTCCTGCACAAAATCCATCATTTGCCCATACTCTAACAACCCTTCATCGCGAGCTTTTGCTTCCAGCCAAAATATGTATGCTGCAGCCTGTACTTCGGTAAGCAGTGCGATCTTAATACGCTCACCGCTCTCGCTGAATTGAATATACTTAGCGGCCTTCTTCACGCCAGCCTCTCTAAGATAGTCCTGATAGTTGCTAGAGCGAATAAAGCCTGAAATATGGAACCCGTCGCGTGGTTGATACTCCACTTCGAGTGGTCCAGTCCAGACATCATCCTCTAGTGGCGGACGAAAGACATTGAGTTGCTCATTGACCACAAAAATTTCTTGATCGGGCACGGTGTATGTCTTTTCTAAAATACGATAGCCATCAAGTTCGAATCGATAGGTTACCACCTCGCCTGGCTCAAAATTACGAAATTCTGTAGGAGTCACTTCGTGGAGCAATACGCCATTCTCAGAGACATGGGCATACGGAGGGCTGGTGATCACCTTGATCGCGCAGATTTCATTTTTAGGTACATCATCAGGAACTATAGGCACTACGGGAGGTGTCGTGACCACTACAGGAGGATCAGTGAATGGCTGCACGTGCGTCCAAGCTTTCCAATAAAACGCCCCACCGGCAACCAGCCCGATCATCAACAAAAAGAGAGTGAGCTTAACCAACGATGCTACACGTATTTTACGCAGCCTCTTCCCCTGCTGAAGCCTCTGAACCGTTTGGCTAAGTTCTTCAGCAGTGGTGATGGTCCGCTTTGATTGCTTGGGTTCACAAATGTCGCAGATAATCCGATTCATTTCCAACCACACCTTGCGCTTATCGCCTGATGGTAATTCATCTGGAAGCTCTGGGAACTGAAGACGGTCTTTTCCCGTCATCATCTCATAAAGCACCTTTCCTAAACTATAGAGGTCCGCTTGCGCTGAACCCGGTCCCTCAGGAGGAACGAATCCCTCGGTACCCACAAATGTTCTTTGATCTCGCGGGGCAACCAGACCGATATCAGCCAACTTCACCTTACCTCCGACAAAGATAACATTCGAGGGCTTCACATCTCGATGGGCTAATCCACGCTGATGGAGGTATGACAGCGCCTCAGAAAGCCGCACTGCCACATTCAAACAAAAGTCGAGATCTAGAAGAGCTCCATCAGCAGTGACTAAGTCTGAACGTAAGGTGCGAGCCTCGTATTCAACGGCATTGATTTCAACTCCTTTTTCGGCATCATCTCCTAATTCCATGACGTAATAATAGAAGATATCTTGCCCTTCTTTACTCCGCCCAACGTGAAGAATATTTACCAATCCTGGATGATCCCGCGATAGTGGTTCATACTGGAGTATGCCATCAAACTCGCGCTCGAAACCACGTTCGTCGTCGAAATCTTCTCGCCAAACCACCTTGACCGCACGCCAAGCTCCAGTGACACCACGTGCTAGCCACACCTCCCCATAAGCTCCACCGCCAATTTTGCGTAGAACTTCATGATCGGGAATATGGACTTCTAGCCGGGGATTAGTCGTCATCGTGATCTAATTTAGCCAACTCTTTCTTCAGCACCGATCCAACTCGATGCTTGGCCAGGTAGACTTGAGCCATGCTCACACCAAGGTGATCCTGCACCTTAGCTGCGTCCCATTGTTTGACTACGTAGTAGTCGAAAATCTGATATTGCTTAGGTGACACTTGTGACTTCACGCGAGAGAGAGCCGCATCAGCCAAGTTCTTTTTCCACTCGACGCTCCACAAGCGGTCGAGCACATCGCCCTTAGGGTCTTCGACCCGATCGATAATAGCAGTCTTACGATCTTCATCGAAAGCGCCACCCGTCATAGCTGTGTCCTTTTTACGCTTACGGAACTGATCATTGATCCTCCAACGCGTCATATTCATCAGCCAAGTTTTGAAAGAACCTTTAGCTGGATCATATAGTTTTTTCTTAGATTGCTTAGCGATGGAGAGGATTGTTTCTTGCACACAATCAAATGCTTCTTCGGACCTCAAGCCGCTCTTGATAGCCACAGAATAAATCAAACGCCAATAAGTTTGATAAAATTCATCCCAACTCCTCTGATCTTCCCAGTTATCGAGTCGAGCAATCAAGCTTTTGCGCGTCTTGGCAAAGCTCTGTTTCAGCATTTCGTCATGCTCTTTATCTTGTTGCTTCTCGTCCATCTGTTTTTAGCTTTAACACATCCTACTTACCCTGTCTGCTATCGTTGTTAAAAAAACGGAGAGTTACAAGACCTAGCTATCAATTATTCCTAATTATTTATTAGGGCCAAACATATCCGACAAACCCTCAACTTTGAGTTTGCTATCGCTAAAACAAATCACTAAGTTGGCGGCACCTATCCTCATTCACTGTTACGATTGCTCATTCATGACCAAGCACATTCGACTACTCACAACTCTCCTTTTTTCTCTGCTTATCGCAAATATTGCGATGGCTCAGTGGGAGACTGTGAACATCCGCGAAAAACAGTATGTGACAGCGCGAAGCTTAAAATCCTTTTACGCATTCAAGACTCTCACCCGATCTGGCAGCAAAGCCACCCTTGAAAACACGGCAGTCAAAATGGAAATTGCGGCCAATAGCCAAGAATGTCTAATGAATAGTGTGAAGTTCATTTTGAGCTATCCGGTCGTTCAGCACTCAGGCCGCTTGCTCATCTCTCGGATTGATCTCTCAAAATTGATCGATCCAGTTCTTCGCCCCTCCTACATCCAAGGGGCTGGGAATTTCCGCACAGTCATCCTGGATCCTGGTCACGGCGGTAAAGATGCGGGTGCCGTCAATCAGTACGGCACAGAAGCTGGCTACAATCTTATCGTGGGGCGGCTAGTTCGCGATATACTTAAGCGTCAGGGCTACAATGTTATAATGACTCGTGAGAGCAATCGCTACCTCTCACTTCAGCAACGGGTTGCCTTTGCCAACCGCTACCAAAATGCCATCTTCATCTCAATCCATTTCAATGCTGGAGGTCGTAGGCAGGCCCGTGGCATTGAGACCTTCACCCTCTCACCAGTAGGAATTGCTCATTACGGTCGTTCAGTGAAAGCCTCTGACCACAGAGAGCGCAATGGAAACCACCAAGACTCTGCCAACATAGCATTAGCCACCGCCATCCACGGACGCACGCTCCAGCGCACCCGCTCGGCAAGCATCCCTGACCGTGGTATCAAACGCGCGCGTTACAGTGTTCTCACCAGCGTCAAGCACCCAGCTATTTTGATAGAAGGTGGCTTCCTGAGCCACCCTGTCGAGGCGCGTATCATCCACTCATCTAGCTACCAGTCGAGCGTGGCAATGGGGATAGCGGAGGGCGTCATGCGCTACCGTTCGGCCCTCACCAAGCGCTAATCGCGCCTTTCCTGACACCCGCCTTCCCTACGGCTTTGGTCTATTGATGACTCACTAGCACTCGAAAGCATGGAGCGCTATGCAACCTTAGTATGCCGATTTCCGTGACTCTCTCACTGGTTATGGGAGGATTTCTAACATAGAAGCAAACTCAGATTTGACCTCTCAAACCCGAGTAAATTATTTTCTCAAGATTACTTGATATCTTCAATTCTCGCGCTAGCTTACCTCCAACTAACACATTACAATGTCCGAATCTAATTCATACGCCTCCCCATACACTGTAGCAGCACAACCAGCTGACGCACGTGCCACATTTATTCGCAAGACCTATGGCCATCTGGCTGGGGCAATCTTGGCCTTTGGTATTCTCGAATACATCTTTCTACAAACCCCAGCCATTGTAGAATTTGGTATCAGCATGACGAGCAGTTGGTGGCTCGTTATTATTGCCTTCATGGGAGTTTCTTTCATCGCCCAAAAATTTGCATCGAGCAATTCATCTAAGGGAGTGCAGTACGCTGGGCTTGGACTCTACGTCGTCGCACAAGCTCTCATCTTTGTCCCTTTGATGTATTTCGCCATAGGAATGACTGGCGGCTCCGAGATTATAACTCAAGCAGGCATGATTACTGTTGCCCTCTTCTTAGGCATCACCGGTATCGCATTCTGGACTAAGAAAGATTTCTCATTCCTTAATAGTTTCTTAATGATAGGAGGCTTCGTTGCCATCGGCTTGATCGCAGCATCTTACATGTTCGGATTCAACTTAGGCATCATCTTCTGTGGAGCTATGGCGATCTTCGCTGGCGTGGCGATCTTGCGCGATACTAGTAATATCATTCACAAATATGGAACTGAGCAATATGTCGCAGCCTCGCTCGGCCTCTTCGCCTCTGTGGCCCTCCTCTTCTGGTATATACTTCAGATCCTCATGTCCCTCACTGGACGTGACTAGGCAAAAACGATCAACTATTTTCACCAAAGCGTTTCGAGCTTCCACTCGAAGCGCTTTTTCTTTATTTACCAGATTGACTATGCCAGCCGACAAGCCACTCCCCGACCACGTAAAAATCATTGAGTCCCTGATGCTTCGCAGTAAGCAACACCGGGGCATAATGATCCCCACTATGCTGATGACTGGAATTACATCCTTGGTCTTAGGTACCAGCATCACATTCAAAGTTGGACGCGGTATCGATCTTCAGACCTACCCCCTCAGCGCCGGAGATTGGATCTGGACATGGATCTCTGCAGCCTTTTGCGCTCTCATCGTGGCCCTATTTTTCGCCGGGAAGCAGGCCAAAGCTGATGGACACACGCTGAATACTCCTCAGCTAAAACACGTTTTTAGAAGTCTCAGTCCATCACTACTACTTGGTTTCGTGACAGGAACAGCTCTGAGCTTTCACGACATCAGATTGTTACCGCTTACCGCATCGCTCTGGATTGCTAGCTATGGCGTCGCTTTATTATCGATTCGACTCTACACCACAAAATCAGCACGCTTTTTGGGTATTCTGATGCTGGCATTGGGGCTCGCCTGTTTTTGGGTAAGCTTGCGCACGCAAGAAGTTATTCACCCCATCCACCTGGCAAACTTCTTCATGTCCATAGCCTTTGGCATGTTCCATTTGATCGTAGCATCGGGCTCTATACTTTTTGCTAAAGTCCAAGGCTAATCTACGGGCGTCATTGATAATTTCTCCCGCCGCTTCTCAAGCGCCTCGAAAACTCGCTTGAGTTCAGACTTCGTGTACGACTTTACAACCAAATCATCAGTACCAACAAGGTATCGGCTATTAGCTGAATCTGGAGCCATTACTACAATCCGTCGTTGTGGCGAGCCAATTTTCACCTCCAAGCCCAGAGCAATCGGGTAGATCCATGGCTTGAATGCTCCTGTAGATTTTTGAAACTTCGCTTTTTTGGGGAGCTCCAAGTCAGCTTCGATACCTGGCTCCACGTCGTGCCGCGCCTCAAAGGCCAAATAAATTTTTACCGCACGCTCCAGAGCTAACTTATTCAGCATATAGTTGGTGGGTTTCTCTTCAGCAACGACACTCGTGCTAGCAAAAGCCGCCAGCAGGGTAAAAAATAACAAAAAACAACGCATAGACTTACCATAAGACCAAGCCACAGGGGCTGACAATAGAAATCTAACATCTAGATTATTTCAGAGCTCGCTAAGCGGTGAAGAACAATGCTCGAAAACCCATCAAATAGTCACAAATCTCACTTGCTCTTAGAGCGTTGATCCCCTACTCCCAAGTGACACATTTTTCATTTCACGAACTTAACATCAATCATCACAATGCATCGCGTTTTTGTCGAAAAACAAACAGAGTTCAACTCTCCAGCTAAGGAGTTGCTTCACGACCTCAGGGAAAACCTGAGCCTCACCAACCTCGAAGGCATCCGCGTGATTCAGCGCTATGACATCGATGGCCTCAACGACGCTTATTTCGCACATGCGAGCCAGCTAATCCTATCCGAGCCACAGGTTGAAACCGCTTCTTCTAGACTTATCGTGGCTGCTGATGAAACAGCGTTCGCTGTCGAGTTCCTGCCTGGTCAGTTCGACCAGCGCGCAGACTCCGCAGCTCAGTGTGCGCAGATCCTCACGCAGCAGGACAAGCCAATCGTGATTTCCGCTCGTGTGATCGTTCTCAAGGGCAGCATCACCGCTGACCAGCTCGGCGACATCAAGAACTACGTGATCAATGCTGTTGATTCCCGTGAAGCATCGATGGAGACTCCAGAGTCACTTGCTCAGGAAATCACTACTCCAGCTGACGTAGAGATCCTCGAGTGGTTCATCACATCCTCTGACGATGAACTCACAGCAAAGCGCAACGAGCTAGCCCTAGCAATGAGCGCGCAGGACTTTATCTTCACCCAGCGTTATTTCCGCGACGAAGAAGGCCGCAACCCGAGCATCACAGAGATTAAGATGCTCGACACCTACTGGTCAGATCACTGCCGCCACACTACTTTCGCCACTAAGCTCAACGAAGTTACTTTCGAAGACGGCACTGAGATAATCAAGCAAGCTTACATCACCTACCAAGAGACACGTGAAGAAGTCTACGGAGCGAAGATCGACACCCGACCTGAGTGTCTGATGGACATCGCTCTGATGGGCATGAAAGAGCTTCGCAAAACTGGCGAACTAGACAACGTGGAGGTCTCCGAGGAAATCAACGCAGCCTCTATCGTAATCGACGTTGACGTCGACGGCGTCGATCAAGAATGGCTGCTAATGTTCAAAAACGAGACTCACAACCACCCAACAGAGATCGAGCCATTCGGTGGCGCGGCGACTTGTCTTGGTGGTTGTATCCGCGACCCACTTTCTGGTCGTTCCTACATTTACCAAGCAATGCGCGTCACTGGTGCCGCCGACCCACGCACACCATTTTCTGAAACTATGGCGGGCAAGCTCCCACAGCGTAAGATCTGTAAGGGAGCAGCTGACGGCTATTCATCGTACGGTAACCAAATAGGTCTCGCGACTGGTCAGGTGGCTGAAGTTTACCACCCGAACTACGTTGCCAAGCGCATGGAGATCGGCGCGGTGGTAGCAGCAGCACCTAAAGAAAACGTCTTCCGCGGCACTCCCGCTGCAGGCGATGTGATCTTACTCATCGGTGGACGCACTGGCCGCGACGGTGTCGGTGGTGCGACTGGTTCTTCTAAAGAACACACAGACACTGCGCTCGACAACTCAGCTGAGGTTCAGAAAGGAAATGCTCCTACTGAACGTAAAGTCCAGCGCCTCTTTCGCAATGGTGAGCTCGCTAAAAAAATCAAGATTTGTAACGACTTTGGTGCCGGCGGAGTTTCTGTAGCCATCGGCGAGATCGCTCCTTCGCTCGAAATCAACCTCGACTCAGTAAAGAAGAAGTACGACGGACTCGACGGCACTGAGCTCGCCATTTCCGAGTCTCAGGAACGCATGGCAATCTGTGTCGATCCGTCCGAGATCGACTATTTCCTCGCTGAGTGCGACAAGGAAAATGTTGAATGTGTGAAAGTAGCAGACGTCACTGACTCTGGCCGGCTCGTCATCACATGGCGCGGTAAGAAGATCGTGGATTTCTCCCGGGCCTTCCTCGACACCAATGGCGTGACTCTCAGCGCAAACGTAGAAGTCAAAGCTCCTACTACTGAGACACCACTCGGTAAACCTATCCCATCTGTGGCATCAGCTTCTGGTGTGAAATCTAAATTTATCATCGCACTTTCAGACCTTAATTCATGTGGTCAAAAAGGTCTTGGCGAGCAGTTCGACAGCTCCGTCGGTGCTGGCACAGTGCTCAGCCCATTTGGCGGTAAATACCAACTCACGCCAACGGACTCGATGGTGGCTAAAATCCCACTGATCGCTGGCAACACCACGACTTGTTCCTACATGTCATGGGGCTTCAACCCGAACATAGCATCTTGGTCCCCCTACCACGGCGCTGTTTACGCGGTTACTGAGTCAGTCTGTCGTATCGTTTCTGCAGGTGGCCGCCTCAGCGACATCCGCCTGACACTTCAGGAATACTTCGAGAAGCTCGGCACTGATCCAGCGCGTTGGGGCAAGCCATTCGCAGCCCTCCTCGGCGCATTCAGCGTTCAGAATGAATTACGTCTCGCAGCCATCGGCGGCAAGGACTCCATGTCTGGTTCATTCAATGAAATCGACGTCCCACCGACCCTCGTTTCCTTCGCAGTGGCTCCAGGTAAGACAACTCTCGCAGTTTCTCCTGAATTTAAAGAAGCGGGCAGCGATCTCTACCTCGTGACTACACCACGTGACGAGAATCACATTCCCGACTTCAAGAAGCTAATGGAAATTGCCAAAGCACTCTACTCTTCTAACGAGGCAGGTAAGATCAACGCAATCCACACGCTTGCAGAAGGCGGTCTCGCAGTAGGTATTTCCAAGATGTCCTTCGGTAACAAGATCGGTGCCGCACTCACACTCGCTGAGGGCGCGCTCTTCACTGAAGGCTACTTCAACTTCGTTGTCGAAGTGAAACCCGGCACGGAACTACCATCAGCACTCAATGCGGAGAAGATAGGTCAGACCACAGCATCCGAGACCATCACTGTCGCTGGTGAGATTCTCAGCATCGACGAACTCACTGCAGCTTGGACAGGAACTCTCGAGTCCACCTACCCATCTAACACAGAAGTAGCACACACCGAGCTAGCAACTTTCTCCCACGAATGCCCTGCGAAGCAGCAAAAATCGACTGGAAACTGGAAACTAGCAACTGGAAACTCAAAACCAAAGGTCATCATTCCCTGTTTCCCTGGCACCAACTCTGAATACGATTCAGCCAAGATGTTCAACGAAGCTGGCGGTGATGCTCACATCGAGGTCTTCCGTAACCTTACTTCCGAGCAAGTAGAGGAATCGCTAACAACTCTTGCTGAGCAAATCAGAAAGTCACAGATCCTCATGCTCCCTGGTGGATTCTCCGCTGGTGACGAGCCCGACGGTTCAGGAAAGTTCATCGCAACTGTGCTTCGTAACCCAATCGTCCGTGATGCAGTGATGGACCTCATCAAGAACCGCGACGGACTCGTGCTCGGTATCTGTAATGGCTTCCAGGCACTCATCAAAACTGGCCTCGTACCCTACGGTGAGATCCGCGATCCACAACCAGGTGCTCCGACACTCACATTCAACGACATCGGCCGCCATATCGCTTGTTACGCAACCACACGGATTGCATCCAACCAGTCACCATGGCTAGCTAATACCGAAGTTGACGACCTGCACAGCATCCCATTCTCACATGGCGAAGGAAAGTTCTACGCATCTGAGACTGAGATCCAGCAGCTTGCTTCCAATGGCCAGATCGCCACACAGTATACTGACTTTACAGGTGCCCCATCGATGGACATCCGCCACAACCCGAACGGCTCACTCTTCGCAGTGGAAGGAATCACCTCCCCATGTGGTCGTGTTCTCGGTAAAATGGGCCACACTGAGCGCCGCGGTCAGGACGTCGCCAAGAATATCCCTGGAGATAAGCACCAGCCACTCTTCAAGGCTGGAGTGCAGTACTTCGCGTAAGCAATCAAATCACTCTAGCAGCCGTCTTCACTCATCTAGTTGGAGGCGGCTTTTTTATAGCTCGATGACCGCCTCGTTCGCTTGAGTGTTGAGCTTAGGAAGCGCATCCACTTTTGCTATATATATATATATGGTGTGGCGCTGTTCATATCCAGATTCAAAAATTTCTTGTAGTCATCACGCCTAGCCTCGCTTGAAATTCTTTCCAGCACCACCAACGCTAGTTGCCGGAGGTGCCCTTAAGCGCCAGAATCAAAGGCTAAAATGATAGTTAACGTAGTGTTTCCAAATACAACACCCCTCCACGCGGGGAAATTGAAGACAAAACCCCCACTCCAATAAGAGTGAGGGAATAATGGCACTTACATAAGGGGCTTGGTCGTCAATCGACGCACTGGAAGGTTTAGACTTCTTGAGGTGTGATTTACGAGTAGCTAGTAGCTTGAGAGATGGAACGGATAGCTAGCACAATGAAGCAAAATAATGCGCCTCAAATCTCACTAAAATTGGCTTAACTAAGTGCCATTGGAGTGAGGGCATTAAAGAGTCACTTCGCTTTAAAACTACGTGCTAGAACTTAACCTCCAGTTTTGGGTGTGTTCTTCTTAGGCTTTTTCGCCTGCTTCATATCGCCTTGACCAGCTCCATTTGACGGCTGGGAATTGCCACCTGGCTTTCGGCCTGCGGCAACTTCTTGCTGACGTTGGACATCCTCCATACGCTCTGCGAGCTTCTCAAACATGCCTTTTTTGCGTGGCTTGCCGTTGCCATCTATCTCGGGCTTAGCAGATTTCTCATTCAGCTCTGGCTCAGGCAGATTTTTCATAAGCAGAGTCTGAGCGATAGACACGATGTTCTGAGTCGACCAATAGAGCGCAAGCGCTGCTGCATAGTTATAACAGAAGAAGAAGAACATCAGCGGCATCAGCATGAATATACGGCGCTGGAGCTTGTCACCAGACTGCGGCGTCAAGCGCATCTGCAACACCATGGTGACCGCCATTATGATAGGCAATATATTGACTGGAACGTCACCAAAGAATGGAATAGGCAGATCAAAGAGAGTATCTGGACGAGACAGGTCATCAACCCAGAGGAACCCGGAGCCACGCATCTCGACTGCTGCGCCAAGCATCTTGAAGACACCGAAGAAAATTGGAATCTGCACCAACATTGGAAGACAGCCACCCATTGGATTTACTCCGTAGGTTTTATAGAGCTTCATGGTCTCCTGGTTGAGCTTCTGCGGATTGTCTGCGTACTTCTCACGCATTTCCTTCATGATCGGCTGCAACTTACCCATACGCTTCATGGTACGAGTCGACTTGTTATGCAGCGGCCAAATAATAATACGGATGAATACTGTGAGTAGTATGACTGACACACCCCATGCCCATGAAGCATCGCCAAACCACCCATGAATGATATTGAGCGACAAACTCATGAATGTAGCGAACATCCAGAACCACCCGTAGTTCATTATAGAATCGGTATTCGTGCTGACAGCTTTGATTATCTCTCGCTCTCTTGGCCCCATGTAGACATCGAGACTGTAGGTTTGTTCGCTGCCAGCGTGGAGCTGTTGATCTGGGAAATTAACTCCCACAGTAAAAACTGAGCGCTTGAGCGTCTCTTTGTCTTCCTGAATATCCAATTCTTTAGCTGTTATCCATACCTCGTCAGCCTGAAATCCTTTAGGCATCACAAAGGTCGTGAAAAACTGATTATTCACACCCGCATACTCAAGAGAAGAAGGTCTAATTGCATGCACAGTTTTTTCATCATCAAGAAAACCTAAAAACCCGTCTTTAAATTTACCATGCTTACCAAACTCAAACTCACCATCTTCATAATAGAACCAACCAGCCTTATCCTGCATTTCCTTACCGTGGAGCGGCGCAGCAGTTCCAGTGTAGACGCCGTAGTCAGCTAGGTTGACTGCAGCTGCGGATGTGTTCTTAAAATGCACATCGAGTGTAAGTTGGTAGCCTTTTGCCTCAGCTTTCTGTACTAGCTTCCAAGTTTTGGTTACTTCTACTCCACTAGCTAACTTGCCTTTATATGTGACCGAGCTGTTGGTTGGGTCGACAATCTCATAGAATGATCCATCAATTGTACGATAATCCGAGGCAATCGCTCCAACTGGATAGCTTGAAAGCTTATTAAGTTCGATGTGGCCCTCTCC
>JBLHPP010000042.1:0-13340 GCA_047624385.1 Crocinitomicaceae bacterium | reverse complement strand
GGTTGCTGCTTAGGCTCTATCCTGTGACCCACTTTTTTTTCCGACTCTTCCTGATCTGACATCTAGTTTAGAGATAATACATCGAATCACTTGTGGCTAGAAAAATTGCATCACATTTGCCATAGAAATCTCAATGGACGCCAGCTTGAAACCTGCTATGAGTGACCGCGTGATCGAACAAGTGCCACCTCGTATTATTATTACCACAGCCGGATTCGGCGAGGGGCATAACAGTGCGGCCAATCACCTTGCTGTCGCTCTGGAACCCAATGCTGAGGTCGAAATTGTTGACCCATGTGACAGAGGGGCTCCATGGGTGAACCAACAGATCCGCAACTTTTATCGCTTTGTCACCACCTACGCGCCAAAAACTTGGTCAAAAATATATAAGTCTACCGAGCGCCACGACTTCTCGGAGGAACGACTCCCACTCATGCGTAAGCCTGAAAATGCGCTGCATGAATCGATTCTTAGTTTCGAACCAGATGCCGTCATCAGCACCTACCCGCTCTATCCTTATTTTTTAGAAAGATCTTTTCAGCGAGGCGCCAAGCGGGTTCCTATTTTTACCGCAGTCACGGATTCGATTGAAATTAATTCTTCCTGGACCAATGCTCCAACCGACTACTGGTTGGTCACAGATGCGCTGACTAAAGAAAAACTCATCCAGAAAGGTCTGCCTTCTGAAAAAATTGTTGTCACTGGATTTGCCGTGCACCCACGCTTTCAGAAACTGCCAACCATACCGGTGGATAGTCCTTGTAAACCCTTCAGGGTGCTCTACTTTCCTACTTCAAAAAAGCCTACTGTGCGCCGATTCATGCGGGCAATCCTAGACGCAGACAATGCCAACACCGAAGTCACAATCGTGCTGGGAAGAAACGTTCGTAAGCTCTATGATCGGGCCCGTGAAATCCAACTAGAATACCCGGGACGGGTCCAGATCAAAGGCTGGACCCGTCGCGTCCCTGAGCTACTCAGCGAGCATCATCTGGTAGTAGGAAAAGCCGGTGGAGCCACCGTCCATGAAGCCATCGCCGCGCAAACTCCTATACTTATCCACCACTTAGTTCCCGGACAAGAGGAAGGAAACCTGGATCTACTCAAACACATCGGTGCTGGACAATTAGCGGAAACCGCTAAGCAAGTGCACCAATCCATCTCAGCAATGACTGCTAATAATGCTGAGAATTGGCGCACGATGAAACAAAACCTCAAGGACAACGCGCTTCCTTGTGGAGCGACCGCTGCTGCAAATTTCATTTTAAACCACATTAAGAAATCTGAAAATTGATGAAAACCTATTTATTTGATATCGGAAATGTCTTACTCTCTTTCGATTTCACGCCAGCACTCAGCTCGCTGCTCGGGCCAAATCCCAAACCTGATGCTCTCCACCAGATTATCGAAAGGAAAGATGAATTTGAGTCCGGTCAGATCGAAGTCGACGACTACATCAATTGGGCTTCGGGATTGCTCGATTTCAAAGGGTCTCACGAGGATTTCAAGCAGGCCTGGCGGAATATATTCACCCCAATCCAAGGCACTTGGGAACTCGCTGAAAAGCTCAAATCTGCCGGCCACAGGCTGATTCTTTATTCCAATACCAATGCCATTCACGCCCAGTATTGCCTCGAAACATATTCAGTATTCGAGCACTTTGATCATGCCGTATTTTCCCACGAAATAGGAGCAATCAAGCCACACTCAGATTTTTTTCTGCGCTCGTTTGATAAATTTAATATCGATCCATCACGTAGCTATTACATCGATGATCTCCCCGAGAATATCGAAGCCGGCCGCAACCACGGCCTCCATACCCACCTCTACTCAGCAGACCGCCACCAAGATCTGCTAGACTGGGTAGCCACTCACTAGGAGCCAACTAACACCAACCCAAAAGCTATGTATCCAGAAGCATTCCAATCTCACATCCAATCTACTCTTGGCGTAATCAAGGACGCGGGTCTCTTCAAAAGTGAGCGCTATATCAGTTCCAGCCAGAACTCACTCGTCACCCTGCAAGATGGCCGCGAAGTGATCAACATGTGCGCCAACAACTACCTCGGCCTCGCTGACCACCCGCGTGTCGTTGAGGCAGCCTCAAAAGCTGCCAAGCAATGGGGATTTGGCATGGCATCTGTTCGTTTCATCTGTGGTACTCAGACAATCCACAAAGAGCTCGAAGAACGCATCAGTTTCTTCCTCGGCACAGAGGACACCATCCTTTACCCTTCCTGTTTTGACGCCAATGGAGGACTCTTTGAGGTCCTCCTCACTGCTGAAGATGCAGTCATCTCAGACTCGCTCAATCACGCCTCCATCATCGACGGTGTCCGGCTTTGTAAAGCCCAGCGCTTCCGCTACGCCAACAACGACATGGCAGCGCTCGAAGAGCAACTCAAAGCCGCCGATGAAGCTGGTGCGCGCTTCAAACTCATCACCACTGACGGAGTGTTCTCCATGGACGGCATTATCTGCTCCCTCGACCAAGTCCACGCACTCGCGGACAAGTACAATGCCATCGTTCACTTCGATGACTGCCACTCCACAGGATTTCTAGGTGGGCGTGGACGTGGAACTCACGAGCATTGTGGCCTATTTGGTAAGATCGATATCACCACTGGCACCCTTGGCAAAGCCCTCGGTGGAGCCACTGGTGGCTACACCTCAGGCAGAAAGGAAATCATAGACCTCCTGCGCCAGCGCTCGCGCCCCTACCTCTTCTCCAACTCGGTCGCACCCGTGATTGCAGCCGCTTCTCTGGAAGTGTTCAATATGCTTGAGGAATCTACTGAGTACGCGGATCGGGTGAAAGCAAATACCCAGTACTTCCGCGACAATATGGCATCCACCGGCTTCACTATCGCAGGCGACGACCACCCAATTTCCCCAGTCATGCTCGGCGACGCAGCACTGTCCCAGCAATTCTCAGAAAAACTTCTCGATTACGGCGTCTTCGCCATCGGCTTCTTCTACCCAGTAGTTCCCCACGGGACAGCACGTATTCGCACGCAAATCTCTGCAGCACACTCACGCGAGCAGCTCGACCAAGGTATCGAAGCCTTCATCAAAGCCGGCAAAGACCTCGGAGTCATCTAAATGACGCTTTAAACCATCCGCTTTATTTCCCCCTGAAAGCTTAGATGTACTCTAGGATGATTTGTAGATACCGTTTATTTCACGATTACAAATCGTACTAGCTAAGAGTCCAATTTTAAGAGCCTTCCTCACGCGCTTCTAGTTCGACCTATCCGAAAACCTCGCAACCCAACCTTTAAGAAATCAGCCCTAATGCTCATCCTCTACACCTCAGAAGACGGTAAAAGTCAGATCCAACTCCGCGCTGAGGAAAACACAGTTTGGCTTAGCCAGCTAGAAATCGCTGAACTGTTCAGCGCCACCAAACAAAACATCTCTCTTCATCTTAAGAATATCTATGAAGATGGAGAATTAAGCATTGATTCAGTTATCAAGGAATCCTTGACAACTGCCGCCGACGGTAAGGACTACCTGACCAAGCTCTACAATCTAAAAGCCATACTAGCCATCGTCTACCGCGCCCGCTCCCCACGCGGCGTCCAGTTCCGCCGCTGGGTATCCACCGTCCTCAAGGAGTACCTGCTCAAAGGCTTTGTCATGGATGATGAGCGCCTCAAGATCCCTGACGGCCGACCGGATCATTTCGACGAGATGCTCGGACGTATCCGCGACGAAGCTGACCTAAAAGCTATAGAGCAAAAAAATCAAGCGCCGCCCAAACCCCTAACCCACAGATGACAACCACACTCAAACTCGCCATTCTCAATGGTAAACCAGAGATCTTCCACACCCTCCAAGGCGAGGGTGTGAGCACTGGAGTCCCCTCTATCTTCGTGCGTTCATCTCTCTGTAATCTTCATTGCAGCTGGTGCGACACTGACTACACATGGAACTGGGAAGGCACTCCTTGGACTCACGAGAACGATAAAGTGGAAGGCTATTCCAAATTTAAAAAGTCCGATTACATCCTAGAATGTGAGATCGACGAGGTTGCCAAGCTAGTCCAGCAATTCCCCTGCAAAAACCTCATCATCACTGGCGGTGAACCTCTGCTTCAGCAAGCTGGATGGACCGCACTGATTCAAATTCTCTTGGCTTCAGATCCCGACTATCAGTTCGAAGTAGAAACCAACGGCACCCAACTACCCACTCCCGAGATGGCTGCCGCGATCAACCAATTCAATGTCTCCGCTAAGCTAAGTAATTCTGGCAATGGCTCGAAACTTCGTGATAATCCTAAGGCGATGCAATGGTTCGCCGCTTCTCCTAAAGCGTGGTTCAAGTTTGTCATCCAAGACCCACAAGATCTGGCCGAGATGCAACAGCTAGAAAATAAGTATTCTATCCCACGCGAGCGTATCCTGCTGATGCCTGAAGGGCGGGACGAGGAGGCACTCAAAAAAAGACGCCTTTGGGTTGCCGATCTATGCCGCGACAATGGTTACCGCTTCTCCGACCGGCTACATATCCAATTGTGGGGAGCTAAGCGAGGAGTCTAAAATCAGCCAATCGAACTCAACTTTTTGAATATCTCAAAAAAAGTTGTAACTTTCCTGCAACTTTTTCCAAGTCGACCAGTTTCACATTATACCAATACGCTCTATTCAAGTTCGAGCAATTGTGTCACACCTTAGTAGAAAGAAATAAGCGATGAATAATACACCAGAAAATGACCCCGTATGGGAACTTCTCGGCAAGGCTTCTAAACAAGAAGCTAGCCCGATGTTTTCGCGCAATGTCCTTCGCTCAATCCGCTTGGAGGAACAAGAAGCCACTCCATGGTGGAAACGCCTCCTTTCTCCAGCGCCCATCGTCGCCACGCTGGCTACCGCGGCTGCCTGTGTCGCTCTCATTATCAGCACACAAAGCACCACCCCCGAGACAGCTCCGACTATAGCCCAGCAACCTACAGCAGCTGAAAGCTTCGCCGAAATTTCAGCAGTCTACAACAGCAATGACGACCTAGACTCAGTGATTAGCCCAATCTCGCTCATCGCCACCTACGACACGGACTCACTCGGTGACTTCGACCTATTTTTAGATCTTTAGCCTCTATGCTCCAAAGAGAAGCCCAAGGAATGGGCTCCCACACAAGGGAGATTATCTAGGTAGATCCTCCTTTGCTGATACTATGGCAGCCAAGTTACCTGCGGCGCTAGACAGAATTAACCTAGCAAAGGCACCACCCGCGGGATATTTCAGAGAGCATTAAGAGTCTTGACCTTTTTCTATGCTTAATCTTTTGAGGAACTCTGTAGAATTCTGCGAAATCTTGATAATTCTGTATGAAAAATCCCTAATGTAGTGACTCTGAGCCCAAGGAGCGATTTAATCTCTAGTGAAAAAAATCAGCGACGCCAGGACCCCTCCAATTGTCCATAGCCAAAAGTCGCCACTCACAAAGTACGGGAAAATCGACAAAGCCACAGCCAGCGCTTTTGGCTGCCACCAATCCTTCATTTTACCATATCCCCAATAAATCATTCCTAAGCAGCCGAAAAGGACCCAGCCATAGATAAGATTTTCAGTGATCATTCATTACTCTGATCTAGATTTCAGCTAGCTCCAATGAAAAAAACGACTCGGTCTCCCCAGTCGCTTTTGAAATTTTTTCCTAGCGTCATGCTAGCCCAATGACTTTTGACCATTGACCTATGACAGCGTCAACGCCCCCTACTCCCACTCTATCGATGCCGGTGGCTTCGATGAAATGTCGTAAAGAACACGGTTGATGCCATCTACCTCATTGAGGATACGGCTGGAAACCTTGCGTAGAAGTGGTGTTGGGAGATCTACCCAGTCTGCAGTCATCGCATCTTCGGAGATCACGGCGCGGAGGTTTGTTGCGAACTCGTAAGAGCGCTCGTCACCTTTGACTCCCACAGTCTTCACTGGGATGAGACCGGCGTACGCCTGCCAAGTCTTCTGGTACCATCCGCTTAGCTTGAGTTCTTCGATGAAGATAGCGTCGCAATCACGGATGATATCGAGCTTCTCTTTAGTAATAGCGCCTGGGCAACGCACTGCGAGGCCTGGTCCAGGGAACGGGTGGCGATCGAGGATATCCTGCTGGATTCCCATCAGCGCTCCGAGCTCACGGACTTCGTCTTTGAAGAGTTCAGCGAGTGGCTCAAGAACCTTGCCTTCTTTCTGCATCTCAAGGATACGGTCCACACGGTTGTGGTGTGTCTTGATGGTTGATGCTTTTGAATTTTCGTTAGAAGCCGATTCGATCACGTCTGGATAGAGTGTGCCTTGCGCTAGTATTTCGGCATTGCCAACAGCATCCCAGAACACATCGATGAACATATTACCAATGATCTTACGCTTCTTCTCAGGATCTCCTTCGCCAGCAAGTGCGGTGAGGAATCGCTCAGAGGCATCGACCACCTGAATAGGCACATTCATCCGCTTGAAGTTCGCTTGGACTTCCTCAGTCTCATTCTTGCGCATGAGGCCTTGGTCGACGTAGATTGCTTTCATATTCACGCCAGCCTCGTGGAGAAGCACTGCCAGAACCGTGGAATCAACACCACCAGAAACACCACAAACAACCAGCTTGTTACCAACCTTGGCACGAATACCGTCAATGAGTTCTTGCTTGAAGTCTTCAATCTGGAATGGAGCCAGATTGCCTGCTACATCGAGGAAGTTCTTAAGGATTTGAGTGCCTTCGTGTGAGTGAGTCACCTCTGGATGGAACTGGATTCCGAAGAATGTCTCGCCCCACTGAAGAGAAACCGGAGTGCCGTGCTGGTTCTTCGCTATCACTTTGCAGTTTTCACCGAGTGAATCAACGGTGTCCGAGTGGCTCATCCAGACCTGGGAATCTAAAGAGATACCCTCGTAGAGACCGGTTTGTTCAACGGGGAAAAGCCCAGCTTGACCGTACTCACGATGCTTTGATTTTTTAACACAGCCACCAAACTTGATATTAAGGAGTTGCATGCCGTAGCACACGCCGAGAACTGGCACATCATAGCCCTTGAGCACATCAAAGTCGATGTCTGGAGCGTCTGGATCGCTAGTGCTCTTTGGTCCCCCTGACAGGATAACTGCACCAGGTTTGCCGATCTCGTGGAGATTCTCTGGTAAGTAAAGTTTAGCAAAGTAGCCAAGCTCGCGCACGCGGCGAACGATCAGCTGAGTGTATTGTGAGCCGAAGTCGAGGACGGCTACGTGATTTATTTCTTCCATTGGAATCGTTTGAAAAAGTTTATTAAATTATGTGTTTTTAGCTCAGTAGAAGAGCAAGAAGATGCCAAGTGTGATAAGTATTATGTTTTAAGTGTTACGTCCGAGTGAAACAAGTCACTGCAAGAGCACATAAAACTTAATGACCTAACACCTAAAACCTCGCCGAAGGCGCTAACCTAGAGGCTGATAGTTTGTCGGTTCTTCGGTGATTGTTATATCGTGGGCATGGGACTCGCGGAGACCACCAGCGGTGATCTGGGTAAAGACTGCGCGCTCACGAAGTGCTGTGAGATCCTTTGCTCCTACGTAGCCAAGACCCGAGCGAAGTCCGCCCATAAGCTGGAATACTACGTCAGCCACAGAGCCTTTGTAAGGAACGCGTCCTTCCACACCTTCTGCCACCATCTTACCTGAAGCATTCTGGCTGTAGCGATCTTTAGATCCTTGGCGCATGGCGCCGAGTGAGCCCATACCGCGATAGGTCTTGAAGCGACGGCCTTGGTAATGCACTGTCTGGCCTGGAGACTCGCGCGTTCCTGCTAGCAGTGAACCCATCATTACGAGGTCTGCACCAGCTGCCATTGCTTTCACAACATCACCTGAGTAGCGGATACCACCATCGGCAATCACAGCCACACCACGCTCGCGGCAGACTGAGGCTACATTTTCAATCGCAGTGAACTGAGGCATTCCTACACCTGCCACAATACGCGTTGTGCAAATAGAGCCGGGACCTACACCTACTTTTACTGCGGAGACGCCTGCATCGCAGAGGTCTTTGGCACCTTGTACTGTGACTACATTACCCGCCACTACTGGCACGCCGAGAGTTTTGAGGTTTTTGATTACATCGATCACCACCTTAGTGTGGCCAGTGGCCGCATCGATAAAGAGAGCATCAACACCAGCCGCCACGAGCGCAGTTGCGCGCTTCATGTGATCTGGACCTGGGCCCACAGCAGCACCACAACGAAGCTGGCCGTTAGAATCTTTAGCTGAATTGGTGAACGTCATACGTTTCTCAATGTCAGCACCAGTGATCAAACCTGCAAGCTTTCCGAAACCGTCGATTAGAGGAAGTTTTTCGATACGGTTCTCGTAAAGAATGCGGCGAGCGTCCTCGATACATGTGTCAGCCGGAGCCACCACCAAACGTTCAATAGGGGTCATCACAGCTTCAACACTACGGTTCTTGTTGTCTACATAACCGATGTCACGACCAGTCACCATACCTAGGAGCAAGTTTTCAGCATCCACTACGGGGAAACCGGAAAATCCTTCCTGAGAAATGATATCTCGCACGTCAGAAAGCTTCATATCCTTAGTCACCGTAACTGGGTCTTGGATCACTGCGTTTTCTGAGCGCTTCACCTTAGCGACCATAATTGCCTGCTCTTCGATCGTATTGTTGCGATGAATCACACCAATACCACCTTCACGAGCGAGGGCGATTGCTAGCTCAGATTCGGAAACCGAATCCATCGCCGCAGAAATTACAGGAATGTTTAGACCAATGTCTTTGGTCAGCCACGAAGATATATCCGTCTCGTTAGGAATCACAGCGCTGTGCTGTGGTACAAGAAGAACGTCGTCAAAAGAAAGTCCGAGAGAAATCTCTGCCATGACGGAGACAATAGATTTCAATCCAAATTTGCAAGACCAAATCCTTTTCATTTATTATTTGGGATTGGCAATCATAGATCCTCTGTAGAATAGATCGATTTCATGGCCCGTAAATGAACCCACATATATGGAATTCCACGTCACACGACAATTTTCAGATCAAGAACCTACCCACCTTTGAGGGCATAGCCACGGTACTTTTTAGCGTTTGAATAATGGCTACGCATTTGTGAATCAGCACGCGAGGTGCCTATCATTGGATAACTAACCAGCGCAACTCTGAGTGGAGACAGTCTTTATGAGCGTATTCAAAGTGTAATACCCTCCGTCTAGTGGGTTGCTCCGACCTTCGAGAAGCATGAAGTGCTAAGGTAGACATCTTTAGCACATCACCTGGCTCGCACTCGCAAACTACTTCTTGTCCACCCTTCACTGCTTTATGCACGGAGGAAGTCTCAATCTTTCCTGACTGATGGGACTGCTTGATCACACGCAACGCTCCATTAGTCTCTGGAGTCGGGTCTAGGTGAACACGCAGGGTCACCATCTGCTGCAAAACCTCTGATGGAGGCTGGACATGCTCCACCCCATCTTTCACCGACCAAGGTCCATAGCCTACCACTTCTTTTCTTTCTCGCACAGCAATAGTCAAATCTTGGTGCCAGAGTACTGGCCAGTTTTCATCAACCGTCTTATCAAATAAAATACTACGCACTAAGATATAGTCCGCTGGAAGGAACCTTCGGAGGGTGTTAGATTCGGCTAAATCCCGGATCAGCACTGATTTTCCTGCTACCCCGCGGACACATGCCTTTTCTTCCGCCGCAGCTAGTTCATCAACAGCGACTCGTAATTCACTGATTTCAGCAGAATTGAGAACTCCTTTAATAACCTCAAAACCCTCACATTCAAATACTTCTATCATTCTCAATCAACTAAACGACTCGATAGCTAGTTGGCAAGCCCTGAATCATAAATAGGATTGTTAGAGCTACTTGCTCTATTTAAAGTTTACAGCCAGCAAAGCTCAGTTATATCCTCACTTTAATGAAGCAAGACACCATCATCCTCACTTTCTCCAGCCCTGATCAAAAAGAGGACTTCCTTAAAGCCACCAAAATCGAAGAATCCTCGATCTTCACGAACGAAGACCTCAGCCTTCAGATTCCAGTCTATTTTACTGCTGAAGCTGAAGATAGTGAGCTTGTTCAGAATGTTGCCGACGGCGAACCTGTAGAAGTGGAAGACGAAGACTTCGACCTAGACGAAGTCTAAGTCAGCGCGAACCTCTGAAGCTTAGCCGACCCAAAGCTCCACCTCTCTGGTGATTGGACCTTTGTCTATCTAACCAGATTGAAAAGCCACATCGGTCTGAGGGAGGCTCTTACCCTCTATCACTTTTTGGTTGTCTATGACTAGAAAACCACTAATAAAACCGACGGCTTCAACCGAAGCGCTAAGCTCCCCCAAAAATCACTCATTCAGTATACTATGAAACCTACTCTCCTCGTTCTAGCAGCAGGTATGGGAAGCCGATACGGTGGCCTCAAACAGATCGACCCAATGGGCCCTAACGGTGAGACTGTACTTGATTATTCAGTCTACGATGCGATTCGTGCTGGGTTTGGCCGAGTGGTGTTCATCATCCGTGAAGAATTTGCTGATAGCTTTAAAGCACAGGTTGGCAACAAGTTCGCTGACAAAATCAAAGTTGACTATGCATTTCAGGAACTCAACGACTTACCTGAAGGCTTCAGCCTCCCAGAAGGCCGTATTAAACCATGGGGAACAACCCACGCGATTCTTGCGGCACGTAATGTGATTGACGCACCATTTGCTGTGATCAATGCCGATGACTTCTACGGTTCCGACTCCTTCCAGCAAATCTCTTGCTACTTCACTGAAACGGCGAACTCCAGTGATGCCGTCGACCATTACTGTATGGTTGGCTATAAGCTTGAAAACACACTTTCTGATCACGGCAACGTAAACCGTGGTATTTGTTCCGACACTGATGGCTTCCTCGACAAAGTAGAAGAACACCTCGACATCGAAATTGAATCTGATGCCGTTTGCCGTGGTGAAAACCTCGCTGGCGACCGTGTAGAACTTGCAGTCGACTCTATCGCGTCGATGAACTTCTGGGGATTCCCACCAAGCATCATGAAAGACCTTGAAAACAACTTCATCGCGTTCCTCAAGGAACGCGGCACAGAAATGAAGTCTGAGTGTTACATACCGACTGATGTCGATACGATGCTCAAGTCTGGCAAGGCTGACTGCAACATCCTCGAAACCTCTAGCCTCTGGTTCGGCGTCACATACCCGCAGGATAAAGACATGTGCGTCGCCAGCATCACGAAGCTCGTAGAGCAAGGTGAGTACCCAGCTAATCTCTGGGGCTAGAACACCAGAACAGCCTAGGAATTTAGCATTCTCAGAGCCCCACGCAGGAGGTCTTCGGCTGAGACGCCAGGGTCAGCAGCTGATATAGCTTTGACCGCCTTGCACGCTTCCACCTGCTTGTAGCCGAGACCAATCAGGGCCAACTCAGCATCATTCGACGCGCTCGGTGTGGTGTTTTCGCTCGCGACCTTCCAGCCATCGGCGACTCCCACTTTATCTTTAAGCTCTAGCACCACTCGCTCAGCCGTCTTTTTCCCTAGGCCTTTAATCTTAGAAAGTGTGGCCACGTCATTGTTAACCACTGCGGCTTTGAAATTTTCCACAGCCATCCCACTAAGCACAGCCATGGCAATGGCTGGACCAATACCGCTCACCCTATCAATGAGTAAGAGGAACATGTCGCGTTCAGCATCTGAGGCAAACCCATACAAAGTCTGAGCAGTCTCACGGATATGAAGGTGCGTGCGCAGGTCGATAGGATCTCCTGCTAATGGGTTTAGACGGTCATAAGTAGAGAGAGGGACGTGCACAAGGTAGCCAACTCCATGGACATCAATTACCAGACGATTAGGCAAAGCCTCTAATACATTCCCTCTCAAGCGTGCGATCATAGCGCCGTTTATAGCCGCCCATTACCATGAAATCCAGTGCTAAGACACGTAATAGTTAAAAAAACTTAAGCCTTACTTAATGATTCCAAAAAATATTTCACTCTATCAATAAGTGCTAAATACGCACTTAAACAATAGAAAAACTATTGATTTACCCAACAATTAAGATCATCTCCCCACAGATTTAGCTTGGCAGCTTCAACGTAAATTTATTAAATGTCAAATTTGCAGTCGCCATTAACATGTAAAAGTGTTATAGCACGTCTTCTTATGGCAATTACTAAAAGAACTCGCTTCTCCCGTCGCGTCCCGGATCATGTGACTGATGAGATCGTTTATGTCCTCGGAGCTGATGAACGCTTCTTTGGCTTCAACGACCTATTTGAGAGTGTTTTTGAACGTCTCAAGGCTCGCAACGCCGTTAGCGGTGGAGAAGAAATGCTTCGCTTACGCGCTTATGAAAAGCTCCAGAACCTCGTCACTCGTGGCATGGTTGAAAAGCAAGGCAAGGAATATAAGGGCCTCGCACGCCTTCCCGAAGCACACAGCACATTCGAAGCTGAATAATTTTGATCTTTCTGCTGGAATAGCAGGAACTCACACTTTAACTATAACCCATGCTGATTCGTCAGCGTGGGTTTTTTAGTGCATCTCAGATGACAGCACTATAAATCTAACACACAATTTTCAACAACCTCACTTCACACCGCCATGCTCGAAAGCTTCTACCCAATCATCCTTCAAGCCATCACCGCTATAGGATTCGCAGCCATCGCCTTAGGACTCAGCGTCCTACTCGGAAAGAAAGGTCGCAACGATGGTGATAAAGACACCGTCTACGAATGCGGCATGCTCCCGATCAGCTCCAGTTCACCACGTTTCTCCGTGAAGTTCTACATGGTTGCCATGCTCTTCGTTTTGTTCGATATCGAAGTCGTCTTCATGTACCCATGGGCTGTGCAATTCAAAGAACTCATCGTTGCTAGCAGCACCGCGCTTTATAGTATACTCGGCTTTACTGGCGTCCTCGCCGCTGCCTACATCTATGCTCTCAAAAAAGGCGCCCTCACTTGGAACGAATAGTTAAGAAAAGCTGCGCAATATGCCGGCAGCTACATAGCTAGCTCGGTTGATAGATCGCCCCATCGATATGCGTATCGATGGCCATGGCCATTTTCAACAAAAGGCGCATCGTTTGCATCCTACTTTTTTTTGTTGGGATCCCTTTTTTACGCTACTGGGCTATCGACTTCACGGCACGTTCGATTGTCTCTCCTGAGCGACGTGCTGTTCAGAGTTACCATAGAAAGTGGTTAGAGACCCCTCAGCAGCACGGTCTTCGGATTCAATCACACCTGTGCCTAGCCGATACGACTCCCTGTCTTCTCGTGACACCAGTTCAAAACCGTGGGCCAGCGAAGCGAGGTCAACTCATTCGTGAACAAATGCGTAATAAGAATT
>JBLHPP010000041.1:0-13394 GCA_047624385.1 Crocinitomicaceae bacterium | reverse complement strand
AGCCAGCGAATGGAGTTGCAAAGAGCGCTTCGTGAATTACCAAATGAGGTGACTGTTGTGGTTGTGACACATGACCTCGATTGGGCGCAGAAGGACTTCATTTCTCTGCTTTCCATTTATGATGGAACTGCCACCTATGATGGAGTTACCTGTGATTTTTATGCTAGTAGTGGGGTCTTTGATTTATTCGGGAAAGCGGTAGCTGATAGATACAAGGAGGGGACTGTATGAAGCTTCATCTGATAATCTTAATAGCCTGTGCGGTGTTGACCTTGATTGGTGCGCCATTTCTGGGGGAGAGTATCATTTCTGATATTAATCCTGGAAGCTTGGGCAGTCTGGTGCTTTGGGAAGTCAGAGTCCCTAGAGTGTTATTAGCTTTTTTGTGCGGTGCCGCCTTGGCGCTTGGAGGTCTGGTTTTCCAGGCGATGTTTCGCAATTCATTGGCGACCCCCTACACGCTAGGTGTCGCTAGCGGTTCCACTTTCTCAGTGGCTTTGTGGATCAACATGGGTCTGAGCTTTTCAATTTTAGGTGTTTCAGGCGTGTCGCTAGCGGCTTTGGTTGGCGCATTTCTATCAGTTATATTAGTCTACAACTTAGCGAGGTTTGCGGGTGGATTGGCCTCTGTAAGCTTGCTGCTAGGTGGCGTTATTTTGAGTTTCTTTTTTTCAAGCCTCACGATGCTAGTCCAGTACTTTGCTGACGCCGGGAGTATGTTTAAAATGATGCGTTGGACGATGGGAAGTCTAGGCCAGGCGGATAACGATGCAGTCCTCAGAGTTCTGCCTTTTGTGGTGTCGGGTGTCGTGTTGATTGTGCGCTATAGAAAAGAGCTCGACTTACTTTCAATCGGTGAGGAGCTAGCGATGAGTCGAGGTGTGGAGGTGAAAAAAGTACGCCGAGTGCTTTTCTTTGCCGTTTCACTGATGATGGCTGGAGTGGTGTCGGTCTGTGGGCCAATTGGATTTGTTGGTATTATGGTGCCCCATTTTTGTCGCATGCTTTTTGGAGTGGTCCATCGTGAGCTGGTTTGGTTGACTCTTTTGTTGGGTGGGATCTTCCTTGTCTGGTGTGATACCTTGGCTCGCAGTGTGACCATTGGCTCCGATCTTCCAGTAGGAATAATCACCTCATTGATAGGAGGTCCATTTTTCCTCATCGTGTTGTTTAAGCGCAGCCGTGTTTGAAGAATGTTTTTGTAGCAAGTAGCGAGCATCTTGGCACGTGTAGCCAGCACGATGACTGAGGAGAAACGCCGATTTATCAAGAAAGCGCCCAGCACTCAAAGCTTTTCGCGTAGCGCATTTCCCTAAAGACCTCAAAAAGAACATTTGTCTCTTTGGTTTTGCTAAGTGGTATAAGTGGCATTGGAGCTGAGGGTTTATTCTTGTCATTGGTGGTGGCTCACGGATAGCTTTTCGTGTGATCAAAAAACTTCTAACTCTCCTCTGCGTGGCTAGTAGCCTCGCTCATGCATCTACGAAGTCAGTCTATGAGGTTTGGCAACCTATCTCGCTCCACGGTACCGATGTTTCTAGTGTTTTAGGAAAAGAGTCTGGGGTGGATTATACAGTATTGATGTCGCGACCAGTTGTTTTGTCGGGAGCATTGCCTGAGGATCTAGTCTATGCTGTGGGTCTCAAACATCAATTAGCTAGGGTCGGTGGTTACGATCAGCCGGAAGCAAACCTCATAGCTCTGAGTAATATCAAGCTGCGAGCTCAACTCACAGATAATGGCTTATTGGTCACTGTGGATACTTCAGCGGCTAAAGTGCCAAAAGAGGTGGAGGTTTCTCTCTTTAATGTGGTGAAGTTGAGTGTCGATGCGATAAGGATGACCATCCAAGACTACGGCGCTGCTTACCTTCAGGAGGGCTTGTCATGTTCTATTATTGTCACTGGAGATAAGAAAGTTGCTCAGTTAGAACAACTCAAGAAGCTCAGTGTCAGTTTTGTAGCTAACAAAGAGGGGGAGTAGTCTTAGATTGTCTCTCGCTAAGAATCTGATTTTTCATCGCATTCTCGGGAATATAGATTGCATGACTTGGCGCAATTTGCTTTTTTAAATACCAGCTGAGCTATGAGTGAAACAAAACGATCCTTTAAACGTGTGGTACTGAAGTTGAGCGGAGAAGCTCTTCGTGAGGTTGGTAGTCAAGATAACATTTCTCCTGAGATTGTGGAGCGCATAGCTTTAGAGATCAAGGAGGCTCACGCAGCAGGTATCGAGATTGCTATCGTTGTGGGCGGCGGAAACTTCTGGCGTGGAGCCAGTGCTAGTGCCCGTGGAATGGATCGCGCGACTGCCGACTATGTAGGCATGATGGCGACTGTGATGAATGCCCTCGCTGTTCAGAGCGCTATCGAGGTGGAAGGTGTTCCTTGTGTCGTTCAGTCTGCCATCGAAATGAAGAACGTGGCTGAGCCATTCATCCGCCGTAAAGCGAATCGCCACCTTTCTGAAGGAACAGTCGTGATCTTTGCCGCCGGAACCGGCAGCCCATTCTTCTCTACAGATACCACAGCAGCTCTCCGCGCTAGCGAGATGGGTGCGTGTGCTATCCTTAAGGCCACTATGGTAGATGGAGTCTACAATGCAGACCCAAAGAAAGACCCTAATGCAACTCGCTACGAGACGATTTCCTTCAAGCGCTGCCTCTCTGATGAGCTTGCAGTCATGGACTCAACGGCCTTTTCTCTCTGCCAGGACAACAATATTCCTATTATTGTGTTCGATCTTAACGAACATGGTAATATAGCTAAAGCGATCAAGGGTGCTGATATTGGCACACTCGTTAGTAACGAGGCTTAAACTTTTCTAACATCGTATCTAATTAAATAATTATGGAACCAAAATCAGTTCTTGAAGAAGTCGAAATGACAATGGAAGCATCAATTGAGCAAATGACAGCCGAGTTTGGCTCAGTTCGCACAGGTAAAGCGTCACCAGCGCTCGTGGAAAATGTGATCGTCGAGGTCAAGGCGTACGGTAGCAAAATGAAGCTCCGTGAGCTTGCTGTTATCACCACTCCTGAGCCACGTCAGATCATGATTCAGCCATACGATGCGAGTACCGTCGAAGATATCGACCGTGCTATCCGTGAGGCTCAACTCGGATTCAACCCAGTCAACGAAGGCAAAGTCCTTCGCCTGCCTATCCCTGAACTCACAGAAGAGCGTCGCCGCGAAATGGTGAAGCGCGTCAAGACAATCTCCGAAGACATCAAAGTGCGTCTCCGCAGCTGCCGTAAAGACGGAATGGACAATGGCAAGAAGATGAAAAATGAGAATGTCCTTACTGAGGACAGCCTCCACGATTTCGAAGCTGAGATCCAAGCGCTCACTGATAAGTTCGTCAAGCAAGCCGACGAAGCAACTTCCTCCAAGGAAGCTGAAGTCATGACTGTCTGATTTTTCGCAATCAATAAAATTTCAAAAGGCGTCTCACACGAGGCGCCTTTTTTGTCTCTGAGTGTTGCGGTTGTTGGAGGGAATCGACTAGCTGTTCGATAAAATATTTCTACCGCGAAAAACACGAAAGACGCTAAAAGGCCAGCACGACGAAATGGGGGAATGAGAGAGGAAAGATGAATTCCTAATTCTTAACTGGAGCGCGGCGACTCCTCCCTGGCGAAGAGTGCGATTGGTGTCGGTGGTGACTTTAGCGTTGCCCGCTGGGTTTCAATCCGCGCACCCCGTGAAGGGTGCGATGGGTGGTCACGCTCAAACAAACACCAAGGACCTCTTCGACTCACAAGGCGGCATCGGTAAAATGCACCAACTCTTTGGCGACAAGATGAATGAGATTATTGACGAACTTAACGAGGAGCTAGTGGCTTAAAAATCACTATCATCTTTTTGTTCATACTATTGAATAGAGTGAACAACAAGTTCGCTCGTCGTTCATTCATGATCATCAACATTACTTGTAGTTCATCATAATATGTTTCGTAAACATCAATCGGTTTCGTTGCTCAGCTATGATCAACAAATCTATTTGATTGTCATATTTCAATCATTATTGACATCAACAGTCGTTGATTGTAATATTTTGATGTCATATGAATGTCGAATTAAGCAAAGCCACTCACTACCATGAGGGTAAATTTCCACCAAAGGAGTTGGACTACACTAAGCTACTAGCCAGCCTGCTAGAAGCTACGGATGCTCTTGCGCGCTATGATCAGATGATTAAGAGCCTGCATAGTTCTGATATATTCTTAGCACCACTGAGAGGTCAGGAATCTCTCGCCTCATCGCGCATGGAGGGAACATTCAGCACCATGGAAGAGATTCTTCAGCTTCAGAGTGAGGCTGGCGATGATGATCCTACTGCCGTAGCATTCGCTCAGGACTATCGTTCTGAGGCGGTTGAGACCTACCTCTATAGCCGATCCCTGACACTAGCGCAGCGAGATATGTCTGATGGCTACCCGCTCTCCACTTCACTGATCAAGCGCATGCACCAGCTCCTGCTTTCCTATGGTAGAGACACACGTAAATCGCCGGGAAACTTTAAAACTGAACAGAACTACATCGGTGATCGAGCGAGTTCACTAGTCAGCTTTGTGCCTATCGCTCCAGAGCAGCTAGACTCTGCGATGGAAAGACTGATGAGCTTCGCGAAAGATGAATCTCTCCCGCCATTACTCCGAGTAGCACTCTGTCACGTAGAGTTTGAGGCACTTCACCCGTTCAAGGATGGCAATGGACGTGTAGGGCGCATGCTCATTACCCTGATGCTATGGGATTCTAAAGTCATCTCAGCTCCACATTTCTATATTAGCCGGTATTTTGAAGAGCATAAGGCGGTTTATATTGATCACCTGCGCGCTGTCTCAGCCGAGGACTCCTGGGCTGAATGGTGCATCTTCTTTTTCAATGCCGTGAAAGAACAAGCCTTCCAGAACCTCCGCGTCGCCGAGGACACCCGCAAGCTCTACGAGGAAATGAAACTCCGCTTTGCCGAGTTACTAGCCTCTCGCTGGTCCAGCCAGGCACTCGACTACATCTTCACCAATCCCGTCTTTCGCAACAGCCGCTTCACCAAGAATGCCGGCATCCCCAGCCAGACTGCCGCCCGCTTCACCCGCAAGCTCCTAGAAGAAAACCTCCTCTCGACCCGCCAAGAAGCCGCCGGCAGACAATCAGCTGTTTATAGCTTTGAACCTTTACTGGAGCTTGTGAAAAGATGAAAACGAAGGGGAAAGAAACGGTGGAAAACAAAGATAAGGGGTCTTGCACTTTGAAATACATCAAAACTATTAGAACGGGAAAAATTGATGCTAATACTGCAAACAAGGATGGTCTTTATCCGCTTTTTACATGTGGTGAAGAAATTCTGGCCCTGAAATATAGCTTCTCATTGGAGATCTAGCGGGTCGCGAGATCTATTGGTTGCCTGAACGCGGCCGCCGTCGTGAGTTTTGTAGGCTGGCTCGTTATATGCTCGTCGAGTGTGACAAAACCTAGGAGTGCTGACGCATGGGGTAGGAGGTTTTCAGCTTTCCGTGTTCCGTATATCGACCGATAGGATGAAGCCTATTGCTGATTGTGTAGTCTGGGAGTTAGGGGAGTGGTTACATTCCGGTTGGTCCTGCCACCGCGCGCGTCAAGCCGCGCCAGCCATAGAGCTGTGTCAAGCCCCAGCACTCCGAGGGAGAGAGTGGTTATTGACCCTGGTATGATGAGCGCTTATCCATCATTAATCTATTTTGAGAAATCCTGGTAATTCTGTATGAGAAATTGTCGTGCCGTGTCTACGAATATAGTGAGCCGCGGTCTTGACTATCGGTGAGGGCTCACGCATGAGTGGGGCATGGCTGAGGCACGGTACGAGCTCGTAGATATTATTTTATCGCTGGAAACTTCTGAAAATGAGGAGTCCCGCAAAAAAGCGATTTGTAGGAAACTGCATCTCAAGCCAGAGCGCGTGCATGAGTTCCGCATGCTGAAGCATTCGATTGATGCGCGTAAGAAGCTGATCAAAGTACAAATGCGGATGGAGGTTGGCATTGATGGGCCACTTCCAGAAAAAGTCCAATCTGTGATGGAGTACCCATCACTTAGTAACGCCGCGAAGCGGGTTGTTATTGTCGGCTGTGGTCCGGCTGGAATGTTCGCGGCCCTACGTTGTATTGAGCTGGGAGCGAAGCCTATCATTTTGGAGCGAGGTAAAGACGCCTCGGCTAGACGGTTTGATCTTGGCCCTATCTTGAAAGAAGGACGAGTGATCGAAGAATCTAATTATTGTTTTGGTGAAGGTGGTGCAGGAACTTATTCTGATGGAAAACTCTACACACGAGCGACTAAGCGTGGACCTGTGCGTGATGTCTATCAGACATTGGTGGGGCACGGTGCTCCTGAGAAAATCTTGACAGATTCTCACCCGCATGTGGGATCGAATCTATTGCCAAATGTGGTAAAGGCATTGCGCCAATCGATTCTGGATGCTGGTGGTGAAGTGCATTTTGAATCGAAGGTGGTTGATTTTATCTTGCGCGACGGTGGTAATAAAATGGCTGGCGTACTTCTTGCTGACGGCCGAGAAATCACTGGCGAGTCGGTGATATTGGCTACCGGGCATAGTGCTCGAGATGTTTACCAACTCTTAGCGGATAAGAAGATTTTGATGGAGCAAAAGGCATTTGCTGTGGGGATGCGGATCGAACATCCACAGCCATTGATCGATAGCATCCAGTATTCCTATGATCGCGGCACTGAGCGTCCACACATATTGCCAGCGGCTAGATACAGCCTAGCGACTAAGATTGATAACCGTGGTGTGCATTCGTTTTGTATGTGCCCGGGTGGGTTCATTGTGCCAGCAGCGACAGTGAATGATGAAGTTGTGGTCAATGGTATGAGTTTGGCTCGCCGAGATTCCCCATTTGCGAATAGTGGGATGGTGGTGACTGTCGAGCCAGAGGATACTGCCAAATTCAATAAGCAGCACGGAATCCTCGCGGGTATAGCGTACCAAAAAGATTTAGAGGTGAAGGCCTCGATCGCTGGTGGCGGCAAGCAGAAAGCTCCAGCTCAAAAAGTGAATGACTTTATCGTAGGTAAACTTTCAGCAGAACTCCCGAAAACAAGTTACTTCCCAGGTTTGACCTCTTGTCGATTAGATGAGATTTTACCGAATGACGTTTCTTACCGAATGAAGATTGGTCTTAAGAAGTTTGGTAACCAAATGAAGGGCTACCTAGGGGAAGAGGCTAACTTACTTGGCTTTGAGACACGTACCAGCAGCCCGCTGAGAATCCCGAGAGATGAAGTCACTCTGACCCATCCAGAAGTGCTAAACCTCATTCCCTGTGGTGAAGGCGCTGGCTACGCTGGTGGTATTGTTTCCGCCGCTCTTGACGGCATGAAGTGCGCAGAAGCTGCTATAGCTTTAAAATAAGTATTCTATGCCTGATCTTGAATATGAACTAGAGGCAAAAGTAGCCGGAAAGCTTATTATTGTGGGGGTAGATGAAGCGGGCCGTGGGCCTCTGGCCGGGCCAGTATCGGCTGCAGCTGTGATTCTACCCGAGGGTTACACCCACCTATTGTTAGATGATTCTAAGAAGCTCAGTGAGAAGAAGCGCGAGTCGATTTATAAAGATATAATGGACGATGAGCGGATCAAGTGGGGTCACGCGTATGCAGATGAAGATGAGATCGACTCAATCAATATCCTCAAGGCAACGCATGCCGCGATGGCGCGTGCCGTGGATCAGCTTGGTGAGTCCGAGGCGTATTGCCTGATTGATGGGCTGAATGTGCCAAACTTTCCATACGAGTCGCAAGGAATAGTCAAAGGGGATGGTAAGAGCCTCTCGATAGCTGCGGCAAGTATCATTGCCAAAGTGAAGCGTGATCATAGGATGCTTGCGTATGCGAAAGAATTTCCTCAGTACGGTTTTGAAAAGCATAAGGGGTACGGAACAAAAGCGCATTTAGCTGCCTTGCAAGAATTTGGTCCGATCAAGATTCACCGGAAATCGTTTGCGCCTGTTGCGCGGCTAGGAGTGAGGAGTGACGACCAAGAGCTTTAGGGAAGTGCCATTGTGGTCTAATACCACTTAGCAAAACCAAAGAGACAAATGTTCTTTTTGAGGGCTTTAGGGAAATGCGCTACGCGAAAATCTATGAGTGCTGGGCGCTTTCTTGATAAATCGGCGTTTCTCCTCAGTCATGGTGCTCGCACCACTCCCTCGTCTAGCCTTGATTCATCAAAAAATCACTCCAACATTAGTCTCTCTTGATTCAACTAAGTGGTATAAGCCAGATTTGTAGATTGCTATGCACGGGCGGCTACTCTACTCTGTTAGGGTGCTAAGCTTAATATACCGTTATCTGCCTAGTAAGTTGTTGGATCGACCATTTTGCTTTAAGCCAGAGGGGCGTAGGTTGTCGCACATTGAAATTGGCGAGCTTGGTGAGAGGATGGCAGTTGCTTACCTAAGGCGGAGCGGCAAAAAGATACTTTACAGGAATTATCGTGGGCCCAAGGGGGGCGAACTCGATATTGTGGCTCGTGATCGCGTGTTTTTATGTTTCGTAGAAGTAAAGGCAAGGCGGAGGCGTGCTGGAAGTAGGCCGCTAGATGCTGTGACACCGGAGAAGCAAGACTTGATAGAGCGTGGGGCTCGCTCGTGGTTGTCATTGTTAGCTCACAATGATTTTCAATGGAGATTTGACGTCGTAGAGGTTATTTTAGAGGAGGGGGAACTGCCGGAGATTTATGTGGTCGAGGAGGCATTTTAAGAGCTTCTTAAGATTACCGTGATTTCTAAGAATCAAGCTTTGCAGGTAGGCATTGATTGGGTATTGTTTTTACAAGATGTGGGAATTAATAACACAAGGCGGACCATTAGTGTGGGTCCTTTTAGCGCTATCCTTTGTGGCGACAGTGGTCGTGCTGGAGCGGATACTTTATTTTCAGAGGAATCGGGTGCATGTCGGTAATTTGATTTTAGGCTTAGCCAATCATGTGCGGAAAAAAGCGTATGGTGAGGCTCTACATGAGGCTGCACGTGCGCCAGGTCCAGTAGCTAGGGTCGCTCACGCCGCATTGATGCGCCATCATTTGCCTCGCACAGATTTACGCGATATCGCCCGCGAGGCGGGACAATTGGAGGTGCCAAGGATTGAGAGAAATCTCAGAGCTCTTTATACTGTGGCCATGATCGCGCCCTTAGTTGGAATGATGGGCACAGTGATGGGTTTGATTGAAACCTTTGGTGGGATGCAAGAACGCGCTGGGTTTTCTTCCGCAAGGATGATCAATAGTGGCGTTCACGAGTGTCTCATCACGACTGCGGTGGGTCTAATGGTAGCAGTACCTGCTTACTTATTTTATATGTATTTCTTAGGGCGAGCAAAGCGCATGGTGCACAGAATTGAGCGTGCTGGTATCGAAATGGTTAATGTGATCTGTGATGCGCGTGAAGCTAAGAGTGACATCGTGTCATTTGGTGAAGAGGTTGCTCAGGCTCGCCGTAGTAGTGCTCAATCTCAGATCGATAATGCATCCGCTTCCTCTGATAAATGAAGCTTGAGATGTCATTGCCAGAGAAGCCTGGCTTGATGCATGCCTTGCCATTAGTTGATCTTTTGGCTTTGGTCATGCTATTCCCTTTGTTGACAACTTCGTTAGCTCCACAGGCTGGAGTAGAGGTGGAGTTGCCTGAGACTGATTTTCGTCTCCAACGAGTTGCTAATCCGATAATTGTTAGTATCACCGGTGGCACAGACCCTCAGTATTGGGTAGGTAAAGAACAGGTGGAAGAAGGTGACTTAGTGCTCAAGGTACAAGAACGAGCCAAGTCTTGGAGTAGCGGAGGTCCTCCTGCTATACTGATGCGCGTTGATAAATCTGCACAGATGTATGGCGTGGATATCATGCTGAAACTCAAGAATGAAGGATTTCGTTGTCTCCTAGCTGCCAAGCCAATCCAATAATTAATAGATGTTGTTTTCCCGCCAAAAAAAGCTGCAAAGAGACCGTGATGCGGGACTTGTGTTTTGCTGGCGTGGTGGTCAAGGGGGGAACAGCGGCGGGATGATACTCTCGGTGCTCATCGCTTCTAGTTTGTTCGCACTGGCATTTTGGGGGGTAAGCCTCGACTTCAAGGCGACAAAGCCAGAGGTACGCAAGTATGCTAAGATTTTATTAGTCGATCAGTTTTCTACCGAAATGGCTCTGTGGGTGGATCAGAATTCACCTTTTCCTAGTAGATGGGATCCACTGCAGGATAGCAGCCACCAAGAGAGAGTGAATGATGAACTCGATGGGTTGTTCCAGCAAATGACGACTCCTCCCAGCCCATGGATAGATATGCCGGAGGTTGCGCTTCCTATGAGTGTTCCGCGTTTGATTGAGCACGGAATGGTAGAGTTAGGAAGTTTGCCAAAACCGCTTCAAAATACGCAGGAAAAAGGAGTCTTGGCATTAGTCGTCCTTGTCGACGCGCTTGGTGGGCTGGAAAAACGTAAACCTAAGGAATTTTCTCCGATGGATGTGGTCATTCCCGAGCAGGCATATGGTAGTGCTCTACGTTTTGTCGTGACGCTGGATGCTAAGGGGAATGTGCTATTCATCGCACCGGCGGAATGGCGAGAAGGTGAATACGAAATGAAAATTGAAAATTGGTTAAGGAGACAGCAATTTTTGCCATCGAAGTCGATCGGTCTTGAGGTCGGTGAGGTGACTGTACGAGTGGAGGTGAAAAATCATGCTGCAAATTAGTTTCGAAGATCTTGCTATATCAGTACTCGTATTTTCTATGTTGATACTTGGAATCCTTTTGTTTGGTAGGAATTCCACTGATCGACAACTGCGACGGAGGAGATTGCGCTCGATCATTACCTGCGACGTCTGTGGTCACCTCTTTAAAAATGGTAGCACTGATAAAGTGGTGGATTGCCCTGTATGCGGCCGATCCAACCAACGTGGACGAGATAAGTCCTTAGGATGAGGCTTGCACCTAGGAGAATCGCGTGAATAATACCCCCAAATAAAATTTTTATGAACGAACGTAGAGTAGTTATCACTGGTGTCGGAACAGTTAGCCCCTTAGGCAACGATCTCAATTCCACTTGGGAAGGCCTTAAGGCTGGTAAAAGTGGTATTGATTACATCACTCAACTCGATACGACTGACTACTCAGTCAAGATCGGTGGCGAGGTAAAGGATTTTGATCCAGCACTTTTCTTCAGCGACGCGAAGGATGCGCGTCGTGCTGACCGCTACACGCAGCTCGCTATGGCAGCTTCGAAAATGGCGATGACCGATTCTGGAATGGACCATGAAGCTGTTGATAAGACACGCGTTGGTGTCATGGTCGGATCTGGTATTGGTGGACTTGGAACGCTTGAGCGCGATCACAAAAAACTTCTAGAGCGCGGGCCATCCCGGGTGTCACCATTCGTGATTCCAATGATGATTTCAAATATTGCGTCTGGAATGATCTCTATGGAATACGGCTTCGGTGGACCTAATATGGTTATCGTTACAGCCTGTGCGACATCTAACCACAATATTGGCGAAGCTTGGCGCATGATCAAGTTCGACGATGCCGATGCATTCATTGCAGGTGGTGCAGAGGCTACAATATTACCGATGGGCCTAGGTGGATTTTCTAAAATGAAAGCTCTTTCCACACGCAATGACGATCCGCAGGGGGCGTCTCGTCCATTCGATACTGGTCGTGATGGATTTGTGATGGGTGAGGGTGCCGGTGTGGTTATCCTAGAAGAGCTCGAGCACGCAAAGGCGCGCGGAGCTAAGATTTACGGTGAGCTTATCGGTTATGGTGTGAGTGCAGATGCTTATCATCTCTCAGCTCCGTCACCTGACGGTAGTGGTCCATGCCGCGCTATTCACATGGCGCTCAAACACGGCAAGGTCAATCCAGAGGATGTAGATTACGTGAATGCTCACGGTACTTCTACTCCGCTAGGTGATATTTCTGAGACTACAGCACTGAAGCTTGCATTCGGCGATCATGCTAAAGATAAGCTGGTCGTAAGTTCGACGAAGTCTATGACTGGTCACCTTCTTGGTGCTGCTGGTGGTATTGAGATCGCAGCATGTTTGATGGCGATGAGAGACAATGTAGTGGCTCCGACTATCAACCTAGAAAATCAAGATCCACAATGTGATCTCGACTACTGCGCAAACACAGCTCGCGAGATGAAAGTCGACATAGCGCTCTCTAACTCCTTCGGCTTTGGTGGTCATAATGCCAGCTTATTAGTGAAGAAGTTTTCTGAGTAAATAGAAATAAATAATTAACTAATCCCGCAGCCTCTGAGCTTTGCGGGATTTTTTTGTCCTTCTATCTATAACTGTGTGCTAGTTATATGGGTGTGAAAGAGTTTCCAATTTACAAGCGACGAGTTCAGTTCGTTGATACAGATCTAGCCGGCATTGTGCATTTTAGTAAAATCCTATGCTACGTAGAAGAGGCTGAGCACTTTGTCATGCAAGGGGTGTCTGTCCCAGCAGCTGATGCATCCGGTGGTTTTCCTAAAGTTCATGTGGATTGTGACTATCGATCACCCTTGCGTTATTGTGATGAGGTCGAAATTCAAATGAATCTTGAAAAAATGGGTGAAAAATCACTGACTTGGAAGTTCACGCTTCGCGTCGCTGGGCATTGCTCGGCAGAGGGCACACTAGTAACAGTGTATGTTTCTAAGTTGGGTAAGTCTGAGATGCTGCCAACAGCATATCGGGATGCTTTATCTTGAGAGTTCTCAATGAATAATAAGCTAGATTACTTCTAAGCTGATTTCGACAGCTTTAGAGGTTGGGGTGTTAGATGTGTCAGCGGTGCTATCGATAGGAATGAGGACGTTGGCTTCTGGAAAATAAGCTGCAGCTGAACCACGGGGCATTTCGTAGGGGATCGCGAGTAATCCTTCAATGTGGCGTTCTCTATCGTCCCAGTGGCTAGTGACTTTGAGTTTTTGCACGGGCTTGATACCACGTTCTTTCATGTCCTCGGGGTTGAGGAAGATGATCATTCGTTGGTTGCCAATGCCACGGTAGCGATCATCAAGACCATAGATTGTCGTGTTGTATTGGTCGTGGGAGCGAAGAGTCTGGAGGACGAGGCGGCTTTCGTCCTTTTTCTGGAATATGCTCAACCTTGCATCGCCGAAGTTAGCCTTATTGTTAGGCGTGTTCCAGATGCGATCTTTAGCGTCATTCTGGAGATAGAAACCGCCTGCTTTATTGACTCTAGTGTTAAAGTTTTCGAAGCCTGGAATGGCGGCTTCAATTGCATCTCGGATCAAGCTGTAGTCATCAGCAAATGCAAGCCAGTCAATGGCCTTTGTGTTACCGACGACTTTGTGAGCGAGGTGAGCGACGATCGCTGGCTCAGACATGAG
>JBLHPP010000040.1:0-13411 GCA_047624385.1 Crocinitomicaceae bacterium | reverse complement strand
CGCAGCCTTGCGCAGAAAGGCTTTCCAGCCCGAAGGGGGCCTATCTTCAAAAACGAGCTACGCTCGCAAATTTAAAGAATTAATAACTCACACACCGACAGCGGGAGTTGCCGGAGGTGCCCTATAGAAATAAATAATACCATGCCACTCACATTAACTATTACCGAAGGAGCCATTCCTCACGACAAAGTGAAGGAAGCCATCAAGCAACTGACCGACTCGATGCTCAGCTGGCATCAACTGACTGGGAACCGTATCATGACTCCGAATATTACTGCCAATGTGGCCATCGTGCCAAAAGGACAAAGTTTCTCGGGAGGCGAAGAATTTTGCGGAGTCTGGATTGAATGGAAGGTGCCGTCCTTCGCCTTCGCTTCGCGCGAGATCCAGAAGGGGTTTGGCCAGAACGCCACCGACATTATCCACACACTCTCCGGCGGCAAGCAGCGGAAGGACTACATTTACTTCAACGTGGTGCATACCGTCGATGGTGCATGGAATCTCGATGGAAACGCTCAAAGCAACGAAGAGCTCGGGGCAGCGATCAGCCGAGGGTAGACGAACTCAGAAGAAGTTGGAACGAGACAATAAAGAGGGTGTGACGGCGGTTTCTAACCGCCAAGTCAGTATTTGCTAATCTTTGGCTTGGCGGTTGGAAGCCGCCGTCACAGAAAATAGATAAGTGGGCTAGGCATTAGGCTTTTAGCTCTGCATATTTTGCGTGATAGATTGCTTGCGCGGTGGAATGCTGCAACTAGACTAAACGAATCCATGAATTCCATTTCCAAAGAAGAATCGATTAGAGGCGCCTTTTTCGGTGCTATTGTTGCAGATGCGCTCTGCCTGGGGAGTCATTATGAATATGATGCGGTCAAAATTAATGAGGCTTATGGATGCCAGCCGATAGAAAAGTTCATGTCTCCCGGTGAGTTGATGGGTGGCCAGACGCATGGCATTGGATGGGGCGAGAGAAACTATCATCCCGGAAAAATGGCGGGAGGCACCACTGACTATGGCGATTATAATATTCTCGTGCTAGAGCATTTGGCCGCCACTGGCAAACCTCCGAGACCATTTAGCGTGGCAGAACTCATTCCTCATTGGATGAACCGTTTGGAAAATGGTTGGGGGTCGTGGATTTGCACCATGACGAAAGAAACCTACGCGCAAATCAAACATGGTATGCCGGTCGAACAGCTTGGCGGGATTTCTAATGCAATGGCTATCCGCCACGTCGCCGCGCATGCTTATTATGAGACCGAAGAGGAAATCGTCGAAGTCGCTAGGAAATCGATGTTCACCCATAGAAATTCCCACGCCCTTGGCGGCGGCGAGTTTTTCGCGCGAGTGACCCACCGCGTCATCAATGGAGCGACGCCGGCGGTCGCGATTCAGGAAGTCGCCAAGCAGATGGGCGGTTTTTTTGAAACGAAGACCGCGCAGGCCATTAGTAAAGTCAAAGAAGAAGCCGATCCCAGCTCCGCCCTCTCGAAGGAAAGGTTCAGCGATGACCTGGCTCTGACCAGCATGGCGAAGCTCTGGGATGTTGGCCGCTCGGAACCCATCAAGGTGGGCAAAGCTAGCCCAACTGAGGGAACCTTGCCCGGCGCCCTCTACTTTATCCTGAAATATGCTGAACAGGAGGAGGGTTTAAAAAAAGCCCTCCAAGCAAATACCATGGTTGGAGGTGACAATGCATCTCGCGGAATCGCGATCGGGATGGTGCTAGGAGCCTACAAAGGAGTCGGATCCATACCGGAAGCGTGGAAGGAAACGCTGGACCAATGGAGATATTGCGATGATTTGTTGAGTAAGCTCCCTTTGCTTAGTCGCTCATCTGATTGACCTACCGCGCAGCCCTTTTTCCTAGAAGAGAGGGCGCGCTGTCCATTGTTCCGCTTATACCGACACTTACTATTGGTGAAATAGTTTGTCAGATAAGCTCGTAGGTGAATCAAATCCGACTACTTGTTTCGCCTTGCTGCGATGAAGGACTTCACACATTGAATGACAAAGACAAGGCAGATAAGCGACATCGCGATGGTAGCGATATTAGCAAGATTCATCTCAAACTCGGCCACTACAAATTTCCTCACCAAGCGCCCCATAGTAGCTAAAAACCCCAAGAGTCCAAAAGTGACAGCAATGTGCATCCCCAGCATTAGTTTGCCCGGTTTCTTGGCTAATAACGAGCTCAGCAGAATCGGGATTCCGAAGTAAGCTGGTATGAAGGCCGTGGTGCTCACCATTCCTCCCGCAAAGTAGCTAGCTACACCGAGAATGGTGAGAGCGAGTCCGGCATTGATTCCTTTTTTTGACATGTCCATATTAGTGATTATGATAGCAAGCTTACCAGAATTACAAGCGGAAGAATTGAAGGGTTTCATTCTATTTCACCCGAGGCTGCTATGATGGGTTATTTTTGAGGGGTTGTGCGTAGCAAAAAGTGAAAACGAGATGGCTTTTAGCACGACCAAAGTTAGGGTGGCGGTGATGGCCGAGATGAAAACGAAAAAGACCAAAGGACGTGTATTAAAGCGTTGTTTGCTCGCGACCGTTTTTTTGGCTCTAGTTCTCACTTTACTGTCATACCTGCTGCTTCCACGTATCGTCGAACGGGTGATTCGTGGGATGATTGTGGATGCGGGGGTGAATAGAAGTGAGCTCCGTGTGGTGAAGGTTGGTTGGAGCACTGCGGTGATCGAAAATATTTCCGTAGGCGATCATGGATGGTCTATGCAAGTGGAACGCGTGGAAGTTGGCTATGATATTTCCCAGCTATTTCGAGGCAGGCTCGAGGGATTTAGGTTTATTGGGGCGAGTGCCGAGGTTGACTTGTCGCAGCCAGAACAGGAGCCAGTAGCGATTGGGAGTGAAGGTGGACACAGTGACGCTGAGGTTGCGCCGGAAAAATACTGGTACGCGATGGTCGCCGATACCTTGGGGCTAGTTGGCGAAGTTCAAGCGAAGGATGTTGCTCTTTTAGTTAAGAGGAATGGTGAGAACTGGAAGAGTCAGGTTGATATGACGATCGGAGACGCTGGGAAAGGTCATCCACGCGTCCAATTGGTGAGTGATGACTTAGAGCTATCCGCATTGTTAGTGACTCAGCAAGAATCAGCCGAGTGGGACTTTGAGGTTGTGGTGATTGAGCCGAAAAGGTGTCTTGATCTGGCTGGGTTGGCCATTGGGAATGATGGAGACATACTGCCAGAAGGGCTATCGCTGGAGGGAGCAGCCTTCAATTCCACATTACATGCAACGAAGGATGAAATTTCACCATGGAGGATCGTAGGATCACTCAATGAGCTAGGTTATGATAGAGGTGAAAACTCAGGGGAATTCTTTATTGAGGCTGTGATGATCGAGATGCGGATGGGTTCTGACGGTATGAACCAGGCGGACTTTACCGGTGAGTTTAGTCAGCTAAGCATACCACGCGATCCGCTTTCAGATCTTGAATTGAAGCTTAAGGATGGCACTCATCCTAAATGGGCAGTGAATGTTCTCTGGAGTGATCAGAAAATGGAATTCTCGGGGGAATTAGGAGTTATTGAACTAGTTGGTGAGTACGATGGTCGGCCAGTGGATTTTAAGGGAGTGAATACAGAGTTTAGTATGATCAATGACCGTGTCCTTGGGAGTGGGACGGTTATAAACGACAGCACAAAAATCCCACTATCGTATCATCATCAGATGAAGAATACCGGTGATGGTAGGTGGTCGATTACGGGGGGACTGACAGCTGGACCGGTAAAGCACACCAAGCCATTACCTCTTTTAAGTGCATTCACAGATCTGTTTGATGATGTCAAATTATTGGGAACGACCCGCTCAGAGGGTAATTTTTCGGTTGGATCGCACCAGAAATTTCAGGCAAAGGTGACCACGATGCTCGAAGATGTAGAAGTGGATGTGGCAGTCGGTAAAGTCAAAGCATCGGGAGTAAATGGCAGCTTTGAACTCAATCTTATCCCCTCGGTCGCTGATGATTCAGATGGTAATAATCCGAATTATTACACGCTCAATTTTTCGGCTAAAAAGCTTAGTATCGCTAGTAAAGATGCGGTTGATTTTGATCTAACCCACCGAGCGGACTTGGCATTTACTATCTTTGGGAAAGGGTATCTAGGAATGGATGAAAACAGACTCTCGGGTGAGGTGAAAAATCTAACTCTCCATGGTGAGAAGGGTGATGATCATCTGGATCTTGAACTAAGGGAATTACTTTACGAAATGAGGGGTGATCGACTGGAGACCGATGGAATAATAGTTTCCGGGGGGAATGAAATCCCGTTTATGTATCAGCACCTTCGAAAAGATAATGAAGCTGGCTGGGAGCTTGAGGGATTCATCCAGGTCAAGGATGCAGAGCTGAAAGAACCGGTTGATAATGCAGTCATGTTTGTCGACGCTATGGAAGGAAACACACTGAGTGGAAAGGTGTCGATGAAGATGGATTTCAGCTTGGGTAGCGACAAAGAGTTCGATGGAGTGCTTGCTGCGAGTATCATTGGTGGTGGCTTGAGTATGGCCGATGATGGACCAGTGCTCGAAGGGCTAAAAGGAGATGTCCTATTCAGTTCGATGAAGACCATGGATACGAAGGTTTTTCATAGAGTGACAGCCACCAAACTGAAAGCTTTTGATATAGAAATAGAAGATTTAGGGCTCGATTACCAACTACTTCCAAATGGAGATATAAGGCTTCAAAATATAGCGATGGGAGCACTGGGTGGGGAAGTGCGGCTCGATAACTTCACTCTGCCTGGGGGTGATGAAGATTATCAATTTAAAATGCGCGCTAAAAAGCTCGATATAGCTCAGCTCGCTAAATTATTCCCTGATTTTGAAGGCTCTATCAGTGGCCAGATCGACGGGTTCCTACCGCTGGAAAGTGTTGAGGGTGAGATTGGGCCTGGGCTTGGTGAAATGTCACTAACTCCAAGCAGTAAAGCCAAACTGCGGTACAATGCGGGAACTAAATTTAGCTCTGGGATTGATCCCAAAACAAAGGAATATAAGAAAATGAAATTGGTAGAGGATTCGCTGCGCAATCTTGATTTGAAAGTCCTGAGTATTCGTTTGTTTGATCCTAGCGACAAGGATAAGGCTGTGGTTTTGAAACTTCAGGGTCAGGCACCGTCGATTCAGGGATCTCCACCGATTCATCTTAATATCAATGGATTTCAGCCCGATGACGACACAGTTGATTTTTTTGATTTACTGCTAAGGCACAGAGATCGATTGGATTTTGGGCTCTAGGGAATGGCTTTTCGTAGGACACGGTAATTTTTGAGCATCTTGTTAGTATGCTGAAACTTTTTTTACCACGAATCTCACCAATCCCACGAATGAAGACCAAAATAATGAAGCGATTTTTTTACCATTAAAAGCAGCAAAGACACTAACGGTTAGTGCTATGAAGTTTGATAGTTGTATAAATTTCACTAATGGGCACCTCCGGCAACTAGCGTTGGTGGTGCTGGAAAGAATTTCAAGCGAGGCTAGGCGTGATGAGTGAGCGGATTTTTATCCGTGAACGAAGAATAACGCAGCCCTGCGCAGAAAGGCTTTCCAGCCCGAAGGGGGCCTATCTTCAAAAACGAGCTACGCTCGCAAATTTAAAGAATTAATAACTCACACACCGACAGCGGGAGTTGCCGGAGGTGCCCTCTAGAGATATTTCTTCGAAATTTCTGGTTGGAGTAGATAAAAGCGGCTGGAAGCAGGCTTCTACAAGGAGACCCTTTTTCCTTTCACCTTTCTCCTATTTTTAAAAGCTCTTCATTCTGCGAATTTTGAGAAATCCTGTATAAATGGACAGATATTACCTAGAGAAATCATGAGCAAGCAGTCACACGGAGTTAATTGTGTGTGGTGTGATGGCTTTTATCCGTACTTTCGTTTCGGAGAGATAAATAAAAGATTAACTTTTATCATGAATAATCCGCATTAGGATCCGTCTTAGTACATAGATACCCATGAAAGTCCCTTATCATTTTCCCATTGTCACCTCGTTGATTGCCATAGTTTCCGTTTCTGGGTTTTCCAGTTGCGCCAAGGTTACGGTCGCACCGATTGAGGTGAAGCCGATTGAAATTAATATTAATGTCCGTGTCACGGTGGAGAAAGAACTCGATGATTTCTTCGGCGACCTCGACCAAAAAGAAAAAACTATTTCTGAATAAACTAAATCAACCAAACTTCCACTTCCTCAAGTTATGAAACGTTCCATTACTACTCTTCTTTCGATTTTAGTCCTCGTTATTGGCCTTGCTCCTGATGTTCAGGCTGATAGTGCTTCCGTAATCAAATCCCGTATGGAAAATCGCCTGACTCAGGTGGTCTCTCTGAAAATGAGCGAGTCCATTGGCGAAAACAACCAAGGTTACCTGGCTGCACGTAGTAGTCTTTCCGCTACGAATACAGCCCTTGTCAAAGCCGAGAACTCCGACCGAAAATCGGTCTATCAGTTGATCGCAGCGAAGACAAAGTCTACTGCAACAATTGTCGGTAAAACCCGCGCATCGAGTATCCGGGAATCGGCAGCTAAAGGCTCATGGGTCCAGCTGGCTAACGGTACTTGGAAGAAGGTGTAGACTGACGCGAATTAGAAATTAGGAATGAGCTTCCTTTTTGTCAGAGGCGATTCATCTCGCAGATTTCATAGTCTAATCCTTCAGTGTCTTTGCTACTTTTCGCGGTAAAAATCGCTTCATTATTTCGGCCTTCATTCGTGGGATTGGTGAGATTCGTGGTAAAAAAAGTTTAATCTCGTAGGTTTCACCATCCTAGCCTTTTAGTGTCTTTCGTCTTTTTCGCGGCAGAACGCTTTATCATGATGGCGAGAAGCTCAAAAACTGTCGTGTACTATGATCCTATCTGACTACTAGCTATATGGGTACAGATCTCTTCCTCCTTGCATCTCAGTAGAGGAGGGGTGAGCTTAGCGGCAGATGAAGCGCTCGCCCTATTTTGTATTTCTGCCGGTTTTGCTCTGTGCATTGCTCTGGGGTAGTGCCTTTCCTACGATCAAGATGGTCTACACGCATTGGGCTGAATCAGGGATTGAGGTGAACATCTTCGACCGTTGGTTATTCGCTGGAGTACGTTTTACTACGGCAGGTTTAGGGCTTCTGTTGATTGCTAAAAAGCCCTGGAAGGAGTGGCAGGCGACTCCTAAAAAGTGGGTGGCGCTGTTGGCTGTGAGCCAGACCTTGCTACAATACCTCTTCTTTTACCTGGGACTGGCACTCTCTAGCGGGAGTCTCACAGCCCTGATGGCTGCCACTGGCAGCTTCTGGTGGATGCTGCTGGCTCCACTCATGCTAGGTACAGCTTGGCCTAGGCTGAGGCAATGGATGATTTTACTGCTTGGGGCCTTGGGAGTGGGACTTGCTGTCTATGCTCCAGGTGCTGGAGCTGGCAATCCATTGCTCGGTGCAGTTTGTATCATGCTCGCCACTCTCTTTGGTGCGATAGGAATCCTTGTGGTTTCCAAAGTGAAACCGACGATGGGTTCGCGGGCGGCTACTGGCTTTGCGCTCTTCCTCGGAGGTGTGGGACTGAGCTTGGTGGCTATCCCGGCGTGGGGACATTTCCCTCAATTGTTTGATGGCTACGTTATCGCTGTGACAGCATGGCTGGCCTTCGTCTCGGCCATCGCATTTGCGATTTGGAACCATCTCTCTACCGAGTACCCTGTTCCGTTGTTAGCGAGTTGTCGCTTTCTGATTCCGGTCTCTGGAGTGCTTCAGTCATTAATTTTCCTACCAGGCGAGTCCGCGGGGTGGGGCTTGGTCGTTGGTGGGGTGTTAGTGATAGGCTCGATGCTTTACGCGACACTGACCAAGCGCGATTGATGTTGATTTTGTCCGCCAAGTACTGACAATCGGCGCATGGCTGGACACGAGCGACATGATTGGAATGAGGATACAGAAGAGGGAACTCGTTTGTATAAGGCTGTATATTTCGCTAAAGAATGGCGTTTTGCCACTGGGATGAAGGGCTCACGGCGTGATCCTGTAGAGTGGAGTGACATTCATAACCCGACCACAGAGCACTGGCAGGCCCTTCGTGACATCCTTTTCCGCAAGTATCAGCGCAAGCGTTGCCCTTGGAAATTTATCGAAGCTATCGATAAAAAACTCGGACGCGAAGTTGATAATATTAAGCAAGACCGAGGTAAGTAAACCTAGCCTTTTCATTCGAACAGCTGATCTACTCTGACTTTAGACTTTAGACACTGGGGAGTGTCTAAAGTCAGAAAGTCGAAGGTCGAGCTAGTAAAGTCTGGTGACTTTAGAGATTTAGTCTAGTGGCTGGCGTCACCTGATCCAGAGGGAATGTGGATGGATTCTACCATGTCCTGTACTTCTTTCGGAGGAGCAGGGGTAAAGGCGCTGACGATGAAGGTCACAGCGAAGTTGATGAGCATGCCTACGAATCCGATACCTGCAGGGCTGATGCCGAGGAGGAGTTGGTCTTTTGGCCCATCGAGGAACTGGAAGTAAACGATGTAGCCGATGGTGAATCCGATGCCACAGACCATACCTGCGATAGCTCCTTCTTTGTTCACACGCTTGGAGAAAATACCCATGAGTAGTGTCGGGAAGAAGGAGGAGGCGGCAAGACCGAAGGCGAGAGCCACTGTCTCAGCAATGAATGCAGATGGTGGGTTGATACCGAACCATGCAGCGACTGAGAGTGCTACGAATGAGGCGATACGGGCGTAGCGCACTTCTTCTTTATCACTGAGAGTTGGCTTGATGATCTTTTTCATCAAATCGTGTGAGATCGATGTGGAAAGAACCAAGAGTAAACCAGCAGCAGTTGAAAGCGCCGCAGCGATACAGCCAGACATGAGGAGGGCAATCACCCACTTTGGTAGGCCAGCCATCTGCGGGTTAGCCATCACCATGATGTCTTTACCGAACCATAGTTCGTTCGGGTTGGACATGTCAGCTTTATTAGCCAGCAGTCGCTCACCATGGTCGCCAATAAGTTGTTCTTTAGTAGAGTCTATTGCTGGGTAGCTAGGTTTTTTGCTGTTACCAATTTTGACGAATACGGAATTTTTAGTTCCGGACTCGGATTTCTTTGGTCCGAAGTATTGGATTTTGCCGTCACCATTCTTATCCACCCATGCCATCTGATCGGTTTCCTCGAAGTCCCCTAGCCATGCTGGAGCTTCTTTGTACGGGGTGTTGTGGAGTGATTCGATGAGGTTGACGCGGGCGAACGCACCAATAGTTGGAGCCGTGAGGTAGATCACGGCGATGAAAAGAAGTGTCCAACATGCGGACTTACGCACTGCTTTGACGCTCTTCACCGTGAAGAAGCGCACAATCACGTGCGGCAGACCAGCTGTACCAAACATCAGAGCTGCGGTGACACAGAACATGTCGATTGTGCTCATCTTACCATCGGTAAATCGGCTGAAGCCTAGATCGGTGTTGATCGTGTTGAGCTTCTCTAAGAAGGGAACGGGATCGCCGGCTCCTGCTGTGTATTCGCCGATGAGGCCGAGCTGTGGGATGACATTGTTGGTCATCGTGATGGCGATGAAGATCGCGGGGATAGTGTAGGCAAATGCCATCACACAGTACTGAGCCACCTGGGTGTAGGTGATGCCTTTCATACCGCCGAGGCCAGCATAGAAGAAAACGATAGTGCCACCGATAAGCACACCCTTAGTAAGGGAAATACCGAAGAGCTGAGAGAAAACCACGCCGACACCATTCATCTGACCCATGATGTAGGTCATACAGATGAAGATAGCGCAAATCACGCCCACTCCACGAGCTAGCTTGGAATAGTAACGATCACCGAGGAAGTCTGGGACCGTCGCTTTACCAAACTTACGAAGGTAAGGCACCATCAGGACGGTGAGTAGCACGAAGCCTCCAGTCCATCCCATCAGGAAGCGCGAGGCATCGTACCCAGAAGCAGCGATGCCGCCAGCCATCGAGATGAAAGTCGCGGCTGACATCCAGTCCGCTGCAGTGGCCATGCCATTGGCGAGTGGGGAAACTCCACCACCAGCGGTGTAGTATTCTTTAGTGGATCCAGCGCGCGAGCGTAGGGCGATAGTGACATACACAGCGAAGGTGATGCCGATGAAAATAAAGTTGAGTTGGTCTTGGCTCATTGAAATAGTCAGTTGAGAATTGGGGAAAAGTAGTAGTGTGTTGACGCTATTCGTCTTGGTCAGCGTAGCCGTGCTTTGCGTCGAGCTTGTTCATTCTCCAGGCGTAAATAAAGAGGATGAGAAGGAAGCAGATGATCGATCCTTGCTGAGCCATCCAGAATCCGAAGGGAGCTGTGCCAACATTTGGAACATTGGCGTCGAGCCAGTCACGGAAAAGAACTCCACAGCCGAGGCTGACAGTGAACCATACCAAAAGTAAGGAGAGAACGAGTCGAAGGCAGGCACGACGGTGCGCGCGTGGATGGTCAATTTTCATAAGGTTTGTTGTGAGGGGTAATATTCCTAGGAGTTAGGAGTCCGGTTGACAAGGAGGGAAATTTTCCTTTTGTCGGATTGTTGTTTTTAGCGCTATCGGCCGATCTACTCAGTTCTGGACACACTTTGTGAAGTGAGGCCATGTTTCGTCTGATTTAGGCATGGCTGGATTACTTTTTGTCAGCCAGAGGAAGCGGGAAATTTTTGTTCACGACGCGGCTGGTGAGCCAAGATTTTTCGAGCCGTTGGACGCGCTCTGGATTTTGTGTCGCGAGATCGAGCGTCTCTTTGGGATCAGATTCGATATCGTAGAGTTCCCAGTTTTTTGGCTTTTTGGATTTAATTCCACGTCGGATGGCTTTCCATTTTCCGTCACGGACGGCGATGATGCCACCGTAGCCATGGAATTCCCAAAACATGGGTTCATCACGGGTGGCTACTGGCTTGCCAGAGAAGGCTGGAACGAGATCGATGCCGTCAGACTTAGAAACATCGCCGCCGGCAATGTGAGTGAGAGTGGGGAACCAGTCAGGAAAGTAACTGACCGTGTCGTTTGTCGTTCCAGCTTGGATATGGCCTTTCCAGCGCACGATCATGGGGACGCGGAGGCCACCTTCGTAGGCTGAGCCTTTACGGCCACGCAGCCCATTTACTGAATTGAAGAACTGGGGGTCCGCTCCACCCTTATTATCTGTTGTGGCACCATTATCTGAAGTGAAAATGACGAGAGTGTTATCGTAAATGCCTTCGGCTTTGAGCTTGGCTATGATGGTGCCGACATGGTTGTCCAAGTCAGTGATCATGGCAGCGTAGCCAGCCCGCGGGCGTGGGTGGGGGAGATAACCATGCTTACCGCGGTATGGCTTAGTGTCCCACGATTTAGGGTATTTATCGATGTCTTCTTGGTGCGGCTGCATGGCCAAATGTGGCTCTACGAATGGCAGGTATAGGAAGAAGGGCTTGGCTTTGTTTGCGCCGATGAATTTGACGGCTTCACCGAGGATGAGGTCTGGAGCGTAGTTCTCAGCTCGGTAGGTGTCAGCGAGCACAGCTCCCTTTGGTTGGCGTGCGCGACCTGGAATAGGATGCTTGTTGATGGTGACTTGATCTTCGTCGCTATCGAGGTAGGCTGGGTAAAAGCTGTGGGCGTTGCGCTGGCAGTTGTAGCCGTAAAAGCGATCAAACCCCTGCTTGATTGGCGAGCCAGTGCTCCAAGTGGCTCCGAGTCCCCATTTACCAAAGCCGCCAGTGGTGTAGCCTTGTTCTTTGAGCACTTCGGCGATGGTTACTGCTTCAGGGGAGAGAGGGGTCTGACCCCCGTAGAATTTTTCCTTGCCCTTTGGTTTGATCTTAATTTCGCCATTGTTGCGGACTTCGGCGTGCGCTAGGTTTTTTCCTGTTAGGAGCACGCAGCGGGCGGGGCCACAGACTGGAGCTCCCGAATAATGGTAGTTGAACTTCATACCTTCAGCTGCCAGTTGGTCGATGTTAGGTGTCTTTATTTTCTCTTGGCCATAGCATCCGAGCTCGCCGTAGCCGAGGTCGTCGGCTAGGATGAAGACGATGTTAGGTTTTTCTGGTGCGCCGAAGCCTAAGGAACTCAGTAGGCTAAGTAGAATGAAGCTTAAATTATTTTTGAGCATGATGTTTATTATTTTTTAAATGGGGCGAACTCTGGATTCACACACTTCTGTTTCCAGCGGTTGTAAACTGCTCTGAGTCCAGCTGCGGATTCAGGTTGCATGCCTTTGTCACCTGTTTCTTTCTGCCACTTTTCTAGGATAGCGATGTGCTGTTGGAGTGTCTCGGCATAGTTGGGGTCTGTAGCGAGGTTGTTGACTTCAAATGGATCTTTTTCTAGGTTGTAGAGTTCGTGATCTGGGCGCTTACCAAAGTAGATTTTCTCCTGTAGTTCGCTGAGTTTACCCGCTTTGTGCATGCTCTTAAGTTGCTTGATGTAGTCCTTGGGGTCGCGGTATTGTGGTTGGAGGTAAATCCGATCAGTCTTGTAATTCCGAAGGTAGCGGAACTTTTCGGTACGCACGGTGCGTGTGACATCGATGGTGTAGTCACAGCGATCACGAGCGGAGATAACATGCTTGCGTGGTTGGTGGTCCTTGGCAAAGAGATCTCTGCCTTCAAACCATGCTGGGGATTCAATACCAGCGATGGCAAGTGTGGCAGCGCTGATGTCTAAGCCAGAAACGAGGTCTTTACGGCGTTGGTTCTTTGGAAGACCTGCTCCTGCGACGATGAGTGGCACGTGGACTCCGCCTTCGTAGCAAAACTGCTTATGCCGCACAGACTCGTTGTTGCCATGGTCTGAAAAGAAAAAGACCACGGTGTTGTCGGCACGACCAGATTGTTCAAGCTCAGCGAGTACACGCTTTACGTCAGCATCCGTGTTGCGAACTGTGTTGTAGTGGTGGGCCCACCATTTCCTGAAGACTGCCGTGTCAGGAAAGTAGGGCGGGACCTCGATGTCTTCGGCTTTGACTGCGCCATTTTTGACTCTGGATTTACCACCAGCGAGTTGGATCTGAATGAAGAAAGGCTTGTTGGCTGGTAGATCACTGAATTTTCCTGAGCCTGAATGGGTTACCCCCTTCTTTCTTTCTATCTTTTTGCCGATGGAATAGAGCTCAGATCTTTTATAATCAAAGTTATAGTCGTCCTTACCGCGGTTGAAGGTGGCGTAACCATTTTCTTGGAAAATCTGTGGCAGAGTTTTCCATCCTTTTGGGAGTTGAATGAGAGTGTTTTTGTCGCGAGAAGATCGATGATTGTGAGTGCCGCTGGTGGTCTGCATTGCGCCCGTGATGAGTGCTGAACGGGTGGCTGAACAAACGGGAGCGGGTGTGTAGCAGCGCTCAAAGAGCACACCGTCGGATGCCAGTTTGTCTAGGGTCGGAGTGGACTCTTGGTTGATCTTGTCCCCGTAAG
>JBLHPP010000039.1:0-13427 GCA_047624385.1 Crocinitomicaceae bacterium | reverse complement strand
GGGCTGAAAGTCGCTTTGCAAATAGTCTGGCGAGTGGTGTGTGATAGGATAGTATAGATCCGGTGAGATTTAAGCCGCCTTGAGCATTGATCCTTTCGTTGGTCAGTGATAATTTCATCTTGGTAACCCGTTGGGTGGTTGTGGTAAACAACTCTTAAGGGCACCTCCGGCAACTAGCGTTGGTGATGCTGGAAAGAATTTCAAGCGAGGCTAGGCGTGATGAGTGAGCGGATTTTTATCCGTGAACGAAGAATAACGCAGCCTTGCGCAGAAAGGCTTTCCAGCCCGAAGGGGGCCTATCTTCAAAAACGAGCTACGCTCGCAAATTTAAAGAATTAATAACTCACACACCGACAGCGGGAGGTGCCGGAGGTGCCCTTAACCATTATTTCCCTTATTGTAGTTCAAAGCGCCCAAGCTCATGAACACAATACCAGTGATACAAACGGTAACGCTCGCCAGGGAACTGAAGTGAAATTATCTGATGAGACTCTCGGCCAAAATAACTGGCGATATGAAATTCTCACCAATGCCATCAATCTTCCCCATCAACACCATGCTGATGTTCAGGATTACCATGGAGTTGCCATCGATAAGATAGGGCGAGCCTATATCGCTTATTATTCGAAGAAGACTAATGAACAAAGCCGCACTCTGGTGCGCTTCAACTATACTGCGTCAAAAACTATCCCTTTCCAGATGGATAGATTCCTCGGCGAAAAGAGTTAGGTTAACGGTCGAGTTCATGGGCTAAATATCATCTCCGATAACGACGCAAGGAAAAGCTTGTTCTGGTTTATAACAAAAATAGGGTTCGTCTTTGTGATCTCGACGGTCAAGACGGTTGGGCTATTTCGGAAGAAGTCTTTCGCAAAGCTACTGATGGAAACCTCAGCCCTAAAGGCAAAAGCCTAGCCGTTTACGATGGCTATGCCAGTAACATTTTGTATGTCATAGACTTAAAAACCGGAGCGATCAACAACAAAACCGAAAGTGGTCGCGGTAATGCAGACGCTAAAACCAATACAGCCCACGGTATCGGCGTTGATCCAGAAGGTAACTATGTAATTGCCGACCGCAGCAACTCACGCTTAGTCTGGAGAAACTCGGATCTCTCACCATTGATGATCAAAGACGTTAACGGCAAGTTGAAGCAAAAGCAACTGGCCATGCCCGGCCTGGAAGTTTGTAACGTTGCATTCAAGGGTCAATACGCCGTGGTCCCCTGCTTGAATGCCTCGATTGCCATTATCGGTCCCCACCCAGAGAACGCGGGTCATTACAAAATATTATCAAAATTTAAAATGCCGGGAGAGTATATCGATCTTGGATACGATGGCATCCACGATGCTAATTTCACAAACGACCTCAACTACATTGTGGTCAGCACCTGGCAGCGCAAAAAAAATATAGCTCCACGAGTCTTTGTTTTACAGAGGCAAAAATAACCTACGCTTTCACCCACTCGACGGTAACCTCAAATGCCACACACAAAAAGCAGATCCCTATTCTTTAGGGAATCTCACAAAATGGGCTAAGTCTATGGAAAGCTATCTTTGCAGCCTCGCGTAGGACAATACGTCTACCCTCAATGGCACTTACTTAAGGGTCTTGGTCGTCAATCGGCGCACTGTAAGATTTAGACTTCTTGAGGTGTGATTTATCGAGTAGCTAGTATCTTGATAGGTGAAACGAATAGCTAGCACTATGAAGCAAAATAATACGTCTCAAAGCTCACCAAAATAGGCTTAACCAAGTAACATTGACATCCAACCTGAAAATATTAAAAAGAAGGTAGGGTAAACATGAATACGAAAAAGCCAACTACTCGCTACCTGCTACTCGACAAGTACCGTAGCTACAATCTCAATGCTGGGCAGATTCTTGATCTGAAAATTGTCGTGTAGCATGATATAGCATAAACAAATGACAGTCAGGGGTTCGACGAGATGTCTTCGATTAGTCCAGACACAGGCGGATCCATTTGCCCAACAAAGAAAAGAATATGAAGAACCTATTTTTAACATTCTGCCTCGCGGTAGGTTGCGTTTGCGGTGGCACTGAGCTTCACGTTGCCCCACTTTCTGGAGACCAGCTTGAGCCAGGCGATGCTATGTTGGTGAAGAGTGTTCCAGGAAAATACGAACTCTACCACCTTTGGCCTGGAGACGGGCGACGAGATGATGACCCGCTGAAGGGGATGACCGAGACTTTCGAGAGACGGATCAAGAATGTTACCAGCCCAAGCATCATGGTGATGAAGCCTGATAAGCCCAACGGCAAAGCTGTACTCGTTTTTCCAGGAGGTGGGTATGGGCATCTTGCAGCCAAGAAAGAGGGAAGCCTCGTTGGGCAGTGGCTAAACAAGCAGGGAATTACCGCCTTTGTCGTCAAATACCGTGTGCCGAAGCGCAAGGGAGTGAACGCCCCTCTGCAGGATGCTCAAAGGGCTATCCGTTTTGTCCGCGGCAAGGCAACACAGTTCGGAATCAACCCAGAAAAAGTGGGCGTCATGGGCTTCTCAGCAGGCGGCCACCTTTGTGCGACAACAGTTCACCAGTTTGACGTCGCTAGTTATCTTCAGGTAGATGCCTTAGACAAGCTCGACTGCAAACCTAACTTCTGCATACTGATCTACCCCGCCTACCTTAAAAAAGGGGCCGCAGCCGAGCTCAGCAAGATCAAGGATCCAAGCATTCCCATCTATATCACCATCTCCCAAAAGGATAATTTCATCGCCGGAGTTGAGGCGTACATCCCAATTTTGAAAGAGGCGAAGGTCGACTATAGTTACCACGCATACCCCAGCGGAGGTCATGGTACCGGACTGGGTGGATTCCCATGGATAGAGACCTGTGAGAAATGGCTCAGCTTAAAAATAAAGTCGGATTAGCATATTCTTGATAGGTAGCACTTGGAGAAATTCGATTACTTACTCAATTCGGCAGAAGCTATTCTTCACTCTTACTGTCCTAGTTACAATAGCTGGCAATCTTTACGTCATGCGTATTCCTCTTTACATTCAAAGCCCGGTTAATCAACTGAGCTCGTAAAAAAGTTGCCTAACAAGATGCTCCCAATCACTTACCCGCTGAGAGTCCTGCAGATTGTAACAATTTTAGACACAACCCAAATCTACGATCAGTGATTGGCACCCTCTAATATTCTGCAAGATTACCCAACTCCATAAGAAAATGATTGATGGGATATTCGACTTGTTTGCGAGCCTAGTTTTGATCCCAAACTGGCAATATTGGGTATGCGTTCTACTTGCTCTAGTACTATCAATATACCTTCATTCTTTGATTCCTGGTAATTTCTGGGACTGATTTTTGAGCGTGCCGTTAGTAATTTTTTCTATCTATTTGGCTTGGCGCTGGAACAATTCTTAGCATCAAGACTGGCCGTAATAACCTAATACGTAAGACTAAGTAGAGCTGAAAGGTATTCCTTTAGTTTCATCGTGGGTTCTCAATTGGACAAACCTTGATGCGCGTCAGTGCACCACTTATGAATCATCTGTTTGCTATGAATCGATAATTGGAACATGGTGCTTAATCATGATTAGACAACTCCAGCTGTTCCTTCTTAGCCTTTTCGCCTTGCTACAGTCAGCCTCTGCAGAGGTAGCCCCCGTCAAGGAAGCTCCTATCGATGTCAAAAAAATTGGTATGCAGTTTCCTGTGCACACCTTTAGCAACCTAGCCAAACAAAAGAAGAAGATCCCGGACGAGCTTGCTGGTGACTACCAACTCATGATAGTCGCCTTCCAGCGCAACCATCAGCAAATTGTCGACACCTGGTTTGCCGCAGGTGACGCACTTGAGTTGGCTTACAATAAACCTGGTAAGCAGTTCCAGTATTACGAGATTCCCACCATTTACAAAATGGGATTCATCCGCAGAGCCCTGCTAAACACTGGTATGCGTAGTGGTGTCAAAGCCCAAGCTGCCAGAGAGCGCACATTCACCATCTACATCGACAAAGCACCATTCACCAAGACATTACAAATACCTGACGAAACTGACATTCATCTATTTCTGCTCAATGGCACCGGCAAGGTCATCTGGCGCTGCCAAGGGAAACACACACCTGAGAACGAAAAGTCTCTTACCCAATTTCTCAAAAAGCAAACACGCTAGTCTCCTCCAATTATAGTACTCACTTTTATTTGACGGCTTGGTATTGCCGCATCAGAATAGAGCATGGCAGCAAAGAAAACAAAAGGAACGAAAGCTCCTTCCATATCAGATCTTTATTGGCACCACGTCTTGACTGAGGGATCTCAGCCTCGATCCGTCTACGCATTTTGCCAGCAGGCGGGAATAGAAGAATCTACTTTCTACGAACAAGCTAGTTCGTTTGACGCAATAGAAGCACATTACTGGAAAAGCTGTATTACCGAAACTATTCAAGTATTAGATGCTGATGAAGACTATGCTGGCTATGACACCCAGCAGAAACTTCTTTCCTTCTACTACACTTTCTTCGCTCACGTTCAGCGCCATCGATCCCGACTAGTCGAGCGCTTTCCCTGTATGAAAAAAATGATGCCTAGCAGCATTCGGCCCATGCGCAGCACCTTCACTGCATGGGCAGAGGATCTCATCCAGCAAGGTATCGAAAACGGCGATATAGCAGACCGTAAAAAGCTCAACGATCTCTACCCGAAAGGCCTCTTTGAACAACTAAGGTTCCTTATCGATTATTACCAAAAAGACACTAGCGTGAGCTTCCAAGACACGGACGCTTTAGTAGAAAAATCCGTGCGATTCTTCACCGACAGCGCGCGCTCCGGAGTCCTAGACTCAGCACTAGACCTTGCTCGCTTCATGCTGCGCCGGGTCCAACTTCCTAACTAAGTATAGATGAAAGAACAAACTTCTATACCCAAGCACAAGCTCGGCCGTGCGGCCTCCTTAACTGCAGCTGGAGCTCGTGTAGGTGTCGACTACATCAAGTACGCCAGCCGAAGAGTGCTCACAGGAAACAACGACAAAAGCACTTTCCACGAGCGCACAGCGGCCACTGCTTACGACACCTTTAGTAAGCTCAAAGGCAGCCCACTCAAGCTCGCGCAGATGCTCAGCCTCGATCGCAACCTCCTGCCGGAGCCCTACGTCAGAGAGTTCTCTAAAGCGCAATACTCAGCACCACCACTTTCCTACCCACTTGTGGTAAAAACATTCCGTAGTGAGCTGGGAGATAGCCCCGATAAGATTTTTGATACGTTCGAAAAAAAAGCAACCGCCGGTGCCTCAATCGGGCAAGTCCACAAGGCGTCACTCGATGGCAAAGACCTCGCGGTTAAAGTCCAATACCCAGGAATTGCAGAAAGCATTCACTCAGACCTCGCGATTGTTAAACCACTAGCGATGCGCTTATTTAAACTCGATGCGCGCTCGATAAATCCCTATCTCAAGGAGGTAGAAGAACGCCTGGTAGAAGAAACCAACTACGAACTAGAACTCACGCGATCTGTCGAACTTGCTGAGAAATCGTCCCACCTCGAAGGAGTGCATTTCCCAAAATTTTTTAAGAACCTTAGCAGCTCACGGATACTCACAATGGAGTGGGTTGATGGAGAAACTCTCGATAAATTCTTCGAACGCAACACGGACCAAGCACTGGCTGACAAGATTGGCCAATCGCTCTGGGACTTTTACCACCACCAAGTCCACAACCTACGAGTGTTTCATGCCGATCCTCACCCTGGAAATTTTAAAATCCACGATGACGAACTTTGGGTGCTTGATTTTGGCTGCGTCAAAGAACTTCCAGACACGTTCTACAAGGAATACTTTAGCCTGATGAAACCTGAGATCTTTAATGATCCTAAGAAATTCCAGAAATTGCTCCACAGCATAGGCCTACTACTACCTGATGACTCGCCCGCCGCCGTTCAAAAACTGACTGCTATTTTCCACGAATCCGTCGATCTCTTATCTCGCCCATTCCAGAAAAATACCTTTGATTTTGGAGATGAAAGCTACTTTAAGGAACTTGCCGATTTTGGCGATAGAACCCGTGACGACAAGGAACTACAAAGGCTGAACTCAGCGCGTGGTGATGCCAACGCCCTCTACCTCAATCGCACGTATTTTGGCCTCTACAATTTAGTAGGAGCCCTCAAAGCCACAGTAAAAACAGAACTCCCAGAGCTATAATACCATTCTCCCAGCAATAGCGCTTATTTAAGCCTATTTTGGTGAGCTTTGAGACAAATTATTTTGCTTCATCATGCTAGCTACTAAATACTTGTTACTTGCTACTCGATAAAACCCCACCTCAAGAAGTCTAAATCTTCAAGACGCTTACGATTGACTACCAGTACCCTCAAGTAAGCGCCATTCAGGTCTGTTCCCTTATTGGCCTCCCCAGCAGTAGCAAAAAAAATCCCCACGCTGCTCAAAAAATCAGAGAAGCATGGGGATATATCAGCCTAATCAGTAAGACTAGGCAACGTTAGAAGGAAAAATTATCCTTTAAGAGCTGCAGTCACCTTCTTTGGATACTTAAGCATTGCACGCACTGCACCTGAGTCCATTGCGGCAACAGTAGCTTCGTCCATACCTAAACCGACAAGGCGGCGGCGTTGCACTTTTACACGCTGAGCTTTTGCACCAGCTGCTTTTGTTGGACGACTTTTGCTTGGGTTACGGTCTAATGTTGTTTTGGACATAATAGTGTTTAGATTTGTAGTTAAAAATTGAAAGAACCGCCTAGTCGACAGGCTCTTATCAGCTCTATCTGCCGATTACTAAACGATCTTCTAAGTTAGTCAACTGGAAATCAACCCTCACACTACTGCCAGGAATTTACTTTTTGAGTGAGGAGGCAGAGAGCATCATATAAGAAGGAGATAGGGGGTTGATCCGACACCGGGAACCAAAAGGAATAGCCCTCCGAAAGAGATTGCAAGAGAGAAGCCGTCGCAGCGAAGACTCTAAGCCCCCTGTTCGCTGAACCATCCCCCGTTTTGGCTCAATAAATCGTGCCAGATTTTTTCTGTCGCTGCGTAGTCCAGTTTATCATCTAAGCTAATGTTCAGATTGAGCCCGCCTACTTCGTCACCGATGGAGTTGATAATCGCCTCGTTGATCTCGCAACCATATTCCACAGAAGCCTCACCTGCGTCTTCCCCAAGGGCAAGTCGCCCCCCGGAACCGGAGTCATGCTGCCGGTCGATCAGCGACATGTCGATGCTCTCGGGATCGATGGCGAGGAGCTGGGAAATTTCATATTTCCCCGCGTGATCACCCTCATAAAGTCCCTCGACCCATTCAGGATCACTCTTGACCGTGACCGGTAAGCCCGTGGCAGAGGTGAAGGCGGCGGCCGTGCTACGGAGATCGTTCTGACTTCCTCCAGAATGCCCGCTGACAACAACGACGGCACGAAAGCCTGCGTTGTGGAAAGCTCGAAGCTGATAGAGGAAATGATAGCAAACTACCCCAGGCGGCATGGCCCCAAGCCGAGGATTGACTTCTCCTACGACTTCTTCAAGCCATGGACGATGAAAACCACACTCATGAATGTGGTAACCCTGTGTCGGAGCAACAATACCGCCGAAACGCTGTGCTGCCTCATCGCAGTAGTAATCCGCCTTCAGGGTATCGAGCCCGAAGGGCGCAATATGACCGTGCGGCTCACAGAGGCCGATAGGCAGGTAGATAACTGGGCAAGATTCTAACCGAGAGATAAAATCATCGGGCCGAAGGCGCTCCCAGCGGACGTTGTTAGGTGAGGACATGGTGGCGATAAATTGATAGGGTGAGACACTAAAATACCTTCGACCCGTAATAATTGCGGATCCAGCGGTGGTGGTGGCGAAGCTCTTGGAAGGCCTCGTCACTGATAGCAGGCTCCCCGAGAGCTTGGATATTTTCCTCGGCAAAACGCCGGATGTGCATCGATGAGAGTGCTGTGGTCACACCCGGGTGCTTGAGCACATACTTGAGCGCAAGTGCAGCTAGGCTGCCCGCTTCCTCAGGGATGAACTGTCGCAGGGCATCAACTCGTTCGATGTAGGTTTCACGTGGCCCCAAATCGAAGTAGTTTGATCGGAAGTCACCCTCGCCAAACTCCGTGTCCATGGTGAGTGTCCCCGTCAGGCCACCCTCATCAAGAACGCAGCGCGCAAGAACAGCCACATCGTTCTCCTGGCACAGAGGAATAAGGCAATCAAGGGGATAGGGATCGAAAATGTTGAAGATAGTTTGCACGGAATCGATGCGCCCACTCATCACTAGGGGCAGACCGATATCGTGGCGGCAATCGGGCAAAGAAATACCCAGCGCCCTTATTTTTCCCTGTTCCCTGAGTGCTTCCAGCTCATCGAGCCAGTAGCCCTCTATTCCCCAGTTGGCCCAATAGATGTGCATCTGATAGAGATCAATGCAGTCCACTCCTAATTCGCGCAGGGAATCCTCTGCCTGGCGGGTGATGTGACCACGGGGAAAAGATTCTTCGACCGGCACCGGACGACCCCACTGCAGATCTGGCCCGATACATTCGGCCTTGCTAGCAATGAATGGAGGTGCGCCGTCCCAGCTTTTCAGAGCACGACCGATGATAGCCTCTGATTCGCCGTAATGACGGGCGGTGTCGACGAAATTAACACCCTGCTCCCAGCAGTAGTGAATCGCCCCGATAGCTTCGGATTCACTGAAGTCACCGAAGACGCCCTTGAGGCCAAAGGCACCGAAGCCGAGGCGGGATACTGGGGTGTCGAGTTTGGGAAATGGATTGGTTAGCATAATTGGTATTTTTTGTTAAAAGGTTGGGTTAAAAGGCATCATAAGCGATCTGGCGGGGCTGGACCCCGAGTTGGTTGAGCATTTTTTTACAGGCGTCAATCATCATCGGCGGACCACAAAGGTAGAACTCGACGGATTGTAGCGACGGATGCCCTTCAAGATGGTTCTTCAGAACGACATCGTGAATGAACCCAGTCTTGCTCTGCCAGTCGTCCTCGGGAAGTGGCGAGGATAAGGCAAGATGGAAGGAGAAGTTATCATTCTCTTTGTCAAGCCGCTCAAAGTAGTCCCCGTAAAAAATTTCCTGTCTGGAGCGCGCCCCATACCAAAAGCTGACCTTGCGGGCGGACTGTTCATTTTCTAGCAGATGGCTGAGGTGCGCCCGCAGCGGAGCCATCCCCGCGCCGCCACCGATGTAGACCATTTCCTTGTGCGTGGGTTTGATGTGAAAATCGCCGAAAGGACCGATGGCATTGACCGTGTCACCTTCTTTCAAGGAGTAGAAATAACTTGAGCCAACACCCGGCAGGCAGTCCTGGCCGGAGGGAGGTGTGGCGATGCGGACGTTGAGCCTGATCACGCCATCCTTGATCGGATTGTTCGCTAGCGAATAGTTGTTGAGCCTGCCCTCTTCTTTGTGCTGAGCTGTAAGATCAAAGATATGCTGGTTCTCCCAGACCGTCGCATAAGGTTCGGGGATGTCAAAATCCCGGAACGCAATCTGCTCGTATGTAGGAATCCTGAACTGCATGTAGTCACCCGGGGTGAACTCCATCGCCTCATCGACAAACTCAAGCGTTATCTCGCGGATGAATGTGGAAACACTCTGGCTGGAGACAACACGAAGCTGAAAATCCTTTTGCTCGCGAGCTCCGGCTCCTCCAGCACGCTCGACATTGACCCGGATGCGTCCCTGGTGTTCCTCGGCGGGATAGGTTGCAAGTCCCCGGCAAATCGGCGTGCGTGCTGGTGATCCATCGGTTAGATTGAAACGGCCATTGTGCTTGGGGCACTCGACAAGCTTCCCTTTCACTAGCCCTCCGGCAAGGTGGGTATTGCCGTGCGTGCAGACTCCATCAGTGGCATAGACTGTGCCTTCATCATCACGGTAAACCGCAAACGTTTTGTTAGAATAATCGAGGCGAATGACATCTTCATTCCCCAGCTCCTCTGCCGCACACACTTCTAACCAGCCATCGGCATCAGGCTGCCTCTCTACGTTAGAAGATTGTTTTTTATGAACCTCGGGAGGATCTGGCAAGCGCCGCTTGACGTGGTAAGCGGGGTCTTTGACCTGCTTGAACAGGGTGGGAATAATTTCCTTCCAACAGGAAAAAAGCGACGGGTAAGGCTCTGGGCTGTCGCTCTTGATCAACGCGTGTAGACGAGGGGTCGCGTGGTAGGGAACCAGCGGGAACATGTGGTGCTCCAAATGATAATTCATGTTCCAGTAGAGGAAACGATTGATTATGTTGGTATTGAACGTGCGAGAGTTCAACCGGTGATCGAGGACATTTTCAGCCATACCGGTGTGCTGTGTCAGCCCGTATATAATCATCAACCAGCTACCCACCAGGTTGGGAAGCCCGATGAAAAGTAGGGGCAGAATACTGTGGGTGGCAAAGCAAAGCGCAATCACCCCAGCATAAATCACCAGGTACATCCGCGCTCGATTGAAGACTCTGGAGTACTCCGATACGGGCACAAACTGTGATTCATCCTCGGCCATCTTACCGAAGGAATGCATGATGATCCGACTAAAATACTTGGGGTAACCCCGTATATTGAAAACCGCAAGGCACAGGCTTAGGATGTCTGGCGGACGGGGTGCGGGGATCTCCGGATCACGCCCCACAATGATAGTATCACTGTGATGGCGATTATGAGACCAGCGCCAGACGATGGACTCCCGCATCACCATGAACGAAGCGACCTCATAGAGGGCATTATTCATCCAGTCCGTCTTGAATGCTGTGCCGTGGCTCGACTCATGCCACCGAGAATCTGAGGTAGAAGCATAGAGCGTGGCGTAAGCTAAGTAGGGTAACACCACCCACCAGCTCCCCCACAGAATAAAGGTGAGGTAGGCAAAACCGAAGATTAACCCAAACCAGATGATCGTGTCCCGAATGGCTGGTCCATTGCGCCGAACCAACAACTGGCGCATCTCCGTGCGAGATACAGGACACTGGTACCAGTCCGCCTCAGCCAAACCAAGCGCGATCGCTTTGTCGGAGTTCTCATGGTTCAGGCTGTAATCGCTTAACGGCGAGAACGTATCTGGGAATGTTTCGGACTCGAGTGTAGCCATGCTCTATTAGATTTAGGGTTAACTTCTAAGATCCACCTGACGCATTAAGCGATCAGTGGCTTGATAGGCTTCCTCGACCCACTCGACAATGCGGTCGGGATCAGGGGAATACTCGAGTTCAATGGAAACAACGCCGTCAATATTGAGCTCTTTGATCGCCTGGAGATAGGGTGCGAACTTGACCACGCCTCGTCCAGGAGGAAGATCACCATGAACCATGCCATCACAATCACTGATGTGAACATGAATAGCCTGCCCCGCAAGTTTGATGACTTCTTCAGGACCGGTATCGGCAAGCACAAGATGAGAAATATCAATATTGGCCTTCACCCGTGGGTGATCGCACTCGGTGACGAATCGTGACATCTCATTGATGTTGCTAAGCAGACTGAGACGGAAAGGCTCCAGTTCCAGGGCTATATCCACTCCTTTGCCATCAGCATAGTCGCCGAGAATGCGACAGGACTCAATGGCCCAGCCCCACTGGTCTTCGGGGGGAATGACTTCGCGCTGCCAGATGTATTCACCCAATACTAGTAAGATGTTTCCAGCTCCCCATTCTGCGGCGAGATCGATAAATTCTTTGCAGCGCTCAATGTGATACTCGCGCACCGGATCATTGAAATCAATCAAGCCAATGGCAACCACCGGCAGTGAAGTAACGGGCAGGTTATTTTCGGCGCAGTATTTCCCGATGGCATCTCGTTCAGAGGCATCCAGAGAAGATGGTTCGGTGAAGATGTCAACGCAGTCGAATCCGATTCGTGAAATGTGTTTGAGTCCGGTCAGCGTGTCTACTCCAGCCTGCGAAAATGCACTATTTATAATTCCTAGTTTCATAATTGTTTATTTAGAGGGGGTATTTAAGAGGTGGTGGTCGTTGATTCCGTTATCTCTGTTAGTTTGATCCGGCGTCCTTCTTGCGCACTGAGCACGGCAGCCTCCAAGAGAGCCATGGTGCGAAGATTATCTGCGGCACCAATGCTCGGAAGACGGTTTTGAGCCAGTGCATCCAGCAGCTCCATCATGGTTCCACCGAAGGCATCAGGGAACCAACTGCCCTCAAGTTTGGCATGAGAAAAGTCGGCGTCGCCCTTGCTGGCATAACGAAGTTTTGAAGGACTTGTGTAGGGATCCTGACACCAGCCGATCTCACCCATGGCGATGCCATCCAAACCTTCAATCCGGTATTCGATCCGGATGTCACCGGGGCAGCCCTCGCGGGCAGGTCCCGTCCATACATCATCGATAATCACGGCACGTAAACCCGATGCGTATTCAAGGATACTTGTGCAAATTCCGTCCTGGTGTTCAAATTCCGTCCGAGGATCAGGCCGCGTGCTGCAATAGATCGCCTCGGGATCTCCTAACCAATACCTCATGCAATCAAGGTGGTGGATCGACATGATTTTCAACGTCGCACTTTTCATCTCCACTTGCCACGGCTGCCAGTGGGGAATGCCACGCATATCGATGGTAGCAAAAACGGGATCACCCAATTTTCCCTCGGTGAGAAGTTGTTGTGTAGCGGCAACCGAGGGGTCGAACCGCATGTTCTGGTTCACGGCGAGCACAATCCCAGCTTCCTCACAAGCCCGAGCAACGGCACACGCCTCGGAGTAGTCCAGAGCGAGCGGCTTCTGCGCAAGGATGCCCTTAACCGTGCCGCGCGCACAGGCTTGCCGGATTAAGTCAGGCTGTTGGAGCGGGGGCACCGCGATATCCAGAACCTCAATCTCTGGGTCGTCTAACAATGCTTCGTAGGATTCGTAAACCACTTCGATCCCGTGGTTGTCCGCGACCTTTTGAGCATTTTCAAAGGTGCGGGATGCAATGGCCACAGGATTCAGTCCTAGTCGACGATAGGAGACGAGATGGCAGTCATTGACTATGAAGCCACTACCTAGGATGCCGATGCGTGTAGAATGAGTTAGTTTCATTGCGTAGGTAAATTATGGTTCAATTGAAAAAGCGTAGATCGTCGTATTTCGGCTTGGCGATCCAGGGTGAACCACTATATCGCCGAATCCTTTGGCCGTGGCGGGGCCGATCGCATTCGGGTGTCCCTGACATTCCAGACAAAGCCCACCAAAGGCCGGATAAGACCGGCCTGACTTGCCCGTTAGACTACCATCAAGCGCGACCGCGCCGTACATTTGCAGGCAGGTGTTCGAGGTGGAGATATTCAGAACGCGTCCGCTGCCGAAGTCGCGAAGCTGCGCCACCGCACGGCATTGACCGGTCTCACCGAGCCAGTATAGGTCACCGTGTTTCTGCCAGACTCTATCAATCGCACCGCCAACTCGTTTGGTCTCTCGAAAATCAGCGGCCAGCCCGTCAACGGATTGCTGTTCGCC
>JBLHPP010000038.1:0-13439 GCA_047624385.1 Crocinitomicaceae bacterium | reverse complement strand
AAGAATATTTGTCTCTTTGGTTTTGCTAAGTGGTCATTGGCGTCAAAATAGCGCCCTTCACACACCCGCCGATGGTGCGCGAACATTGAAGCCGGCAGCCGTTGCGCTATCACGCCTGCCGGTCGCCATTGAGAGAATCAAACGCCTCCGAAGGAGCTGTACAGCACACATAGCCAACCATTCAACTCCCCTGCGATCAGAAATACTTAACCTAACTCTCGGTTATTCGGCCCCTTTGGAGGCGGAAGTCTTTACCTCTGAGTATCCGGCAGGCTAGGTTTCACCTCGGCTGCCGGATACTATGTTTGGGCACCTTGGGTGGCGTGGCACCCTCTCTCGCACATCCCCCTTTCCAAAGCCGTTTCATCCTTATTTTGACGCCAATAGCTAAGTGGTATAAGCTCAGCGAACATCAAAATAATCACAAAGCCACTTTCGCCTCGCGTGGAAGTGGCTTTTCTTTGCCCACTTCGCACTTCGCACTTCACACTTCCCACTTTGTCTCTTAAGACAAATCCATGTGGAAAGGACGTTTCTCAAAAGCAACAGCAGACCTCGTTCAACAGTACGGAGAATCTATCTCGTACGATTGGCGACTTTATAAGCACGATATAGCAGGCTCCATCGCGCACGCACGTGCGCAGGTGAAAGCCGGCATCCTCACTCAGGATGAATTTAATCAAATCGAGTCAGGCCTAAAATCTATCGAAAAAGATATCGATGCCGGAAAATTCGACTTCTCGATCGAGCTCGAAGACATCCACATGAACATCGAGTCAGAGCTCACCACGCGCATTGGCGCCGCTGGTGGAAAGCTCCACACTGCCCGTTCCCGCAATGACCAGGTCGCCACCGACACTCGTCTCTATTGCCGTGAAGAAATCGACGCGCTGACATTGCAGATCAAAGAACTTCAAGGCTCACTCCTAAAAAAAGCTGAGCAATACGCAGACGCTTTGATCCCCGGCTACACCCACCTTCAGCGTGGCCAGCCAGTGACTGTCGGCCACCACCTTCTCGCCTACGTCGAAATGTTCGCGCGCGACATCGACCGCCTCGCTGACGCACGCAAGCGCGTCAACGTCAGTCCACTCGGCTCCGGCGCTCTCGCTGGATCTACCATCAACCTCGACCGTCAGCAAATCGCTGACGAGTTAGGCTTTGATGGAGTCACCACCAACTCGATGGACGCGATCTCTGACCGCGACTACATCATGGAGCTGCTGTTCGACTTCGCCCTCGTAGGCACCCACCTTTCCCGCATCTCCGAAGACCTCATCCTCTGGTGTTCCGCTGAATTTGGCTTTGCCACACTCTCCGACGCACACACCACAGGCTCGTCACTGATGCCTCAGAAAAAGAACCCAGACGTCTGCGAAATCACGCGCGGCAAGACGGGTCGACTCTATGGCAACCTCGTTTCCCTGCTCACCGCAGCGAAAGGGCTACCACTCACATACAACCGTGATCTTCAGGAAGACAAAGAGCCACTCTTCGATTCTATCGACACCCTCAAGATCGCTCTCGCAGTGAACTCCGAGATGATCGCTGACATGACTGTCAACGTAGAAACATGTCTCGCAGCAGCATCCGACCCGATGCTTCTCGCGACCGACCTTGCTGACTACCTTGTGAAAAACGGCGTTCCATTCCGAAGCGCTCACGAACTCGTTGGCAAAGCAGTCGCCGTCGCTATTGAGTCCAAAACCCCACTAGACAAGATCGACCTCAGCAAGATCTCCGAGCACTACGGCGAAGACGCCAGCGCTGTCTTCTCCCTAGAAAAAGCTCTTAAAGCCCGTACCAACAAAGGCGCTCCAAGCATTGCGAACGTGAAGAGTGAAGTCGAACGCTGGAAGAAAACTCTATAACGTGACGGCGGTTTCCAACCGCCTAGTCCACACGTACTCAAATAGCGCGGAGGGCTTTTCCGGGCCATTTCATAATTCATAACTGACAGTATTAAAACTACATGATTGCAGTCAGCCGTTTCAGTTGTTACATTTTTTTTTGGAAATACTAACTTAAATAGACATAATGAGCGAACCTCAATGGCACTACCTCGATGCCCAAAACCAACAGCAGGGCCCCGTCACTGGTGCACAACTCAAGGCGCTCACTGCGCAAGGCCAAATCGTACAAACCACACAAGTTTGGACGGATGGCTTAGAAGCATGGATTCCAGCTAGCCAGGTAGAAGGTCTTTTTGCGGTAGCACCTACAGAACAAGCTCCAGTAGAGGCGGCCTACGCAGCTCCGGCTACCGACCCGACACCCACTGGCGGTCAATACCCAGCGACTATCGTCACTGGAGCAAGCTTCGCTAAGCTTATCGGCCTTTTCGCAGGTGCAGCAGGCTTCATAGGCATTGGTATTTTAGCTATCAGCCGCCAAGAAAATAATCTCGTTGTTGCGGGAAATGGTCTTTGCATCATTGGCTGCATCATGCTTCTCATCCTAAGCATTCTCCCCTACATCTATCTCTACAAAGCATGGAAATGCCTACAACCTGGTGGAGCAACGGTCACGCCAGGTAAAGCTGTCGGCTTTATGTTTATCCCACTGTTTAATTATTACTGGATCTTCGTCGCTTTGGGCGGGCTTCCTCGCCAGTGGAATGAAATAGTGAGTCGCTATGACAACACCCAAGATGCACCTCGCCTAAGTATCGGCGCTTTCGTTTGCCTACTCCTAATTCCAGGTGTCGGCTTCTTCATCTGGGCCTACCAGATCATCAAAGCTATCAACTTCATGGTTAGCCTCAGCAGCATGAATTACGCATCAAACCCAACTGGTGTCGTAGGTGGTGGTCTCAACTTTGGTCCAGCAAATATCCCCACTAAAAAGTAGGTTTCTAAATTCTCTCCACGCAGCGTGACCGTCTCGGTCACTCTCACTGAGCAGCTCCAATCATACTCCGATCTTTGTTTATGCGACCGAGACAGTCGCGCTACTGTCATCACCCATCTTTCGCTTCCGCGAATGATGGGTTTTTCTTTACCAATTCGTCCTACCCGCTACATACCTCTGCATCAGGATCTACCGAGCCCCCAGCCTCGCACATACCCATTAACTATTAACTGTTAACTGAGAACCAATTTCCATGTCCGATAACCATAGACCATTCCCATTCAACGTCTTCGAGCCCAAGTGGCAAGCCTACTGGGACAAGAACAAAACTTTCCGCACCCCGAATCCGGGTGATGCAGATTTCGATACTTCAAAGCCAAAGTACTTCGTCCTCGATATGTTTCCTTATCCATCTGGTGCGGGCCTCCACGTCGGCCACCCAGAAGGTTACACAGCGACGGACATCATCGGCCGCTACAAGCGCATGAATGGGCATAACGTCCTTCACCCGATGGGCTGGGATGCCTTCGGCTTACCTGCTGAGCAATACGCCATCAAGACTGGCCAGCACCCACGCATCACCACCGAGCAGAACGTCAACAACTTCCGCAAGCAGCTAAAATCACTCGGCTTTGGCTACGATTGGGATCGTGAAATCAACACCACCGACCCAGGCTATGTGAAGTGGACTCAGTGGCTTTTCATCCAACTCTACAATTCCTACTTCTGTGAAGAGGAGAAAAAGGCCAAGCCAATCTCTGAGCTCGAAGCCAAAGGCTTCACCGCTGAGCAAATCGACGAAGAGCGCCTCGCCTTCATCTCCGAAGCTCCAGTGAACTGGTCGCCCGACCTCGGAACGGTGCTTGCCAACGAAGAAATCGACGAGTGGAAGGCGAAAGGCCACACCGTCGAGCGCCGCCATCTCAAGCAATGGATGCTCCGTATCACCAAGTACTCTCAGCGACTCATCGACGAGCTCGAGCCGCTCGATTGGCCAGATTCCATCAAAGCACTCCAGACCAACTGGATCGGGAAATCCACTGGTGCTGAGGTCACATTTCAAATTTCAGATATAAAATCTCAAATTCTCGACGTAGTCGTGTTCACCACCCGCCCAGACACACTTTTCGGAGCCACCTACATGGTGCTAGCACCTGAGCATTCGCTGGTTTCTAGTATCACGTCTGCTGATCAAAAAGAAGGTGTAGACGCCTACATCAAAGCTTGTGCTAACAAGTCTGATCTCGATCGAGGCGACCTCAACAAGGACAAGTCCGGCATCTTCACCGGTGCCTACGCGACCAACCCAGTCAATGGTGAGCAGATCCCCGTGTGGATCGCTGACTACGTGATGATGAGTTACGGCACCGGCGCTATCATGGCGGTTCCTGGACACGACGAGCGCGACTATGAATTTGCGACCAAGTACGACCTTCCGGTCCTGCAGGTAGTTCAGCCAAACGACGAGAAAACTGAGTGGCGCGGCTTCACCGGCAACGGCAAGTCAATCAACTCAGGCTTCCTCGATGGGATGAAGACCAAAGACGCCAAGAAGGCGACCATCAAGTGGCTCCTCGATAATAAAAAAGGTACTTTCAAAACTAATTTCAAGCTACGCGATTGGCTCTTCAGCCGTCAGCGCTATTGGGGTGAACCCTTCCCAGTTCTTTGGGAAGACGGAAAGCACCGCGTACTCGACGAAAGCGAGCTTCCACTTCTCCAACCAGAGATGGAAGACTTCAAGCCAACCGGCGACCCACGTGGCCCGCTAGTCAAGGCAACTGAATGGATCCAATACTCAGAAACTGCTGAACGCGAGACCAACACCATGCCTCAGTGGGCTGGCTCATGCTGGTACTACCTCCGCTACTGCGACCCTAACAACGCCGAGCGCTTCATCTCGAAAGAGAATGAAAGCTACTGGAGCGGTGAAGACGCAGTTGTCGACCTCTACGTCGGTGGAACTGAGCACGCAGTGCTTCACCTCCTCTACGCACGATTCTGGCACAAGGTCCTCTTCGACCTCGGCCACCTTTCCACAAAAGAGCCATTCAAGAAGCTCGTCAACCAAGGTCTGATCCTCGGTGAAGACGGCCAGAAGATGTCCAAGTCTATCGGCAACGTCGTCAACCCTGACGAAGTAGTCGAGCTCTACGGTGCGGATTCACTTCGTCTCTACGAGATGTTCATGGGCCCACTCACTCAGGTGAAGCCATGGCAGATGAAAGGCGTCGAAGGCGTTTCTCGCTTCCTCGGAAAAGTCTGGCGCGCAGTGTTCAGCCAGAACCAAGCTGGAGAATGGACACTCTCCGAAAAGGTTGTCACTGAAGAGCCTACCGACAAAGCACTCCTCAAGGTCGTTCACGAAACTATCAAGAAGGTCGGTGAAGACATCGAATCGATGTCCTTCAACACAGCGATCTCGCAAATGATGATCTGTACTAACGCCTTCACCAAGGCAGAGAAGATCCCTGTGAGCTTGCTCGTTGATTTCCTCAAGGTGCTCAACCCATTTGCCCCACATATCACCGAAGAGATCAACAAACAACTCGGCAACGACACCCTCCTCTCCGAGCAAGTCTGGCCACAGTTCGTTGAGGAATTCCTCATTGAGTCTGAGATCCAGATCGTGGTGCAGGTGAATGGTAAAGTTCGCGCTAAGTTGACCGTCAACAAAGACGCCTCCAAAGAAGAAGTCGAGGCTCTCGCTAAAGCTGACAGCTCCGTCCAGTCCCACACTGATGGACTCACAGTCCGCAAGGTCATCGTCGTCCCAGGTCGCCTCGTCAACATCGTAGCAAATTAGTTTATTATTCACATGCTGCCACGCTCTCATGCGTCGGTTGCCCCTTTCATTTTTTACAAGCCCATGAACGATATTATCAATGACCTAGCAAGATTCCTGCGTGAGCACGGTTGGACACTCTGTTACGCATGGTCAGCCTCGCTGCTCATCATCTACGGTAGAGTTTTAGCAAATACCGCCAAAAATATTGCGAAAACCTGGCACTTCTTCTTTCGTATTCTATTCTTTTTAGCTGTGTGCGGCTTCGGCTACGGCCTACTCACCGTCTACTTGACGAAGTACCTGCACCGTCAGCTCAGCCAGCTACCTAACCTCTGGTACATTCTCGCAGTCTTCTGCGCCTTCCTCATACTCGGCATCCTCGCCGACAGGAAAAAGCAGCTCTAGGTTTCTAGCTTGTTTGTATTCGGCCCCTTCGGGGGCCGTAGTCTTTACCTCTGAGCATCCGGCAGGCTCGGCTCCACCTCGGCTGCCGGCTACAATTTTTTGGCACCTTCGGCGGCACCGTCCCTCTCATTCAAAGACAGATAATATTTATGACAACTCTCCCCGCCGAAGGCGCGTAAACATTATAACCGGCAGCCGTTAAAGAAGAAACGCCTCCGAAGGAGCCGAACAATTTCACATTATTTTGGCTCCTGAGTTCGGGCCCCCGTCTAATACTAATACTGCCTGGAGAACTTGGAAAAGTCCGCCTTACGTTTTTCGACAAAGGCTTCGCGGCCTTCTGCTGCTTCATCGGTGCCGTAGGCTAGACGGGTGGCTTCGCCGGCAAAGATCTGTTGGCCGACCATTCCGTCATCCGTCATATTGAAAGCATACTTAAGCATCTTCTGGGCGGTTGGTGATTTATCATTAATGATGCAGGCCCACTCGAGCGCTTTCTTTTCGAGCTCAGCGTGAGGGACCACTTTGTTCACCATCCCCATTTCGTAGGCGTCTTGCGCTGTGTAGCGAAGACCTAGAAAGAAGATTTCACGCGCTCGCTTCTGACCTACTTGCTTAGCTAGGTAGGCTGATCCGTAACCTGCATCGAAGCTGGCGACATCCGCATCTTTTTGCTGGAAGACTGCGTGCTCTTCCGAAGCTAATGTCAGATCACAAATGACATGAAGCGAATGCCCACCACCGACGGCATAACCTGGCACCACTGCCATCACGACCTTTGGCATGAAGCGAATAAGCCGCTGGACCTCTAGAATATGAAGGCGTCCAAGGTTCTTTCCTGTCGCGTCTTCAGTCCCATCGTATTTATAACCGTCTTTGCCACGGACTCGTTGATCTCCGCCTGAACAAAATGCCCAGCCGCCATCTTTCGCGCTCGGGCCATTTCCTGTTAGAATCACCACACCTATGCTATCATTGGTGCGCGCGTGCTCTAGCGCCTGATAGAGTTCATCGACAGTTTTCGGGCGGAAAGCGTTTCGGCATTCTGGGCGATTGAATGCGATCCGTACGGTCCCACCGACCACCGCTTGGTGGTAAGTGATGTCTTCAAAAGTAAAGCCTGCTACTTCCTGCCAGTCCTCGGCGTGAAAAATCTCTGAAATCATGTGAGCCATGATGCCCATGGACACGATTCATGCCAGTGAAATATTGATCACTTGAGACTCGCCGCGATCTCTTCCGCAACCGCGATGAGTGACGGGTAGGCTGGCTCCCAACCCAGCGACCTGATTTTAGCGTTAGAAACTGCCTTGTCTGACCAACCACGTTTGCTTTGAAGATTGCGTGGAACACTGGGAGGTAGGTCTCTACTAAAGATTGAAGCCAGTGCCTGATAGGTTTCCATTTGGGTCACCGGGTGGGAGTCACAGACATTATAGATTTCACCACGTGCTACCTCACCCATCTCACAGAGAAATAAAATCGCCCGTGCCGCATCTTCATGGTGGGTGTGATTGAGCCGTCGACTGCCGTCTTCCTCCATCGCTGCCTCTCCTGCCAAAAACCGACGCATGAGATACGAGCGTCCATTACCATACAATCCAGCTAGGCGTAACACTGTCCCCTCAGCTTTCAAAAGGATCTGCTCGGATTCCAACAAAATATTACCCGTTTCACGCTCAAGATCTGTCGCTGATTCTTCGGTCACCAACTCACCATCTACTTGCGGATAAACTGAGGTGCTCGATGTGAATAACATGTGTGAACTTGGGAATATCTCAGACAAATACCTTACTCCATCAAGGTAAACTGCACGATAGGACTCAACACCACCGCCTCCAGCACTGGCACAATGCAGCACATGAGTAGGGTAACTTATTGATTGAGAGAGAGCTTCTAAAGAAGCTAGAGAAGTGAGGTCAGCATGATGATCTCCAGTTCCATTTCTACTCATTGTTGTTACTTTCCAGCCATTCTTTGTGAATAACTTCTGAGTAACTTTTCCAACGAAGCCATTTCCGGCAATTAATAAGTGTTTCATTCGGTCTCGACCTCTCTAATAGGTTGCTCTAGCTCCACGGCTTCTGAAGACGCTTCTTCTTGCTGATTATTTAATTCTTTCGAATTGCTTTCAGCGACAGATTCCACGAGTGGGTCGATCACTTGAGGGTCTTCAACTAGCACCTCAGGAGACTTCTCAACTGCAACTTCGGCGGTGTAATAATCCACCAGACCTTTTGTCACCGCATTGACGTATTCGCGGTAGATCGATGGTCTCAGTTTGCCATTCACGAAGCCCAATCCAGAGTAACCTCCGATCTGCATCCGCGTGTAGGAGTCTTTCCCATTCATCAAGTAGGGTTCAAAATACAGCACCGGGCAATCGTACAATCTGTTCGCTATCAAGTTTCGTGCCCATAAAAAAGGATTCCCATCAATATTCACGGCTCGGCTAGAGTTCGATATATATTGGTAGGGTGGCAAACCTGATTCAGCATGAAAGCTCGCGGCGGCAGCTGCAGTGAGCAGCGCTTCCTCAGCATGGTTTCCTTGTAGAATCTTAAGAACGCATTGGAAGCGCTCATCGTCATGAGCCAACTCGCTCTGAGTGTATGCGCCATTGAGGATCATGTGGAAGTGCTCTTTTTCATATAAGCTGGGCTCCTCAGGGTCGGGCTCAGCATTAGCATTGAAATGTAAACAAAGAACGATGTCAGGCTTTAGCTCTTGATTGACAAGTTCCGCTCGCGCCCGAATTTCACCATTTCTGTAGAAAAGCTTCTCGGCCTCACGCTTCACACTTTGCTCAGTCACAGTAAACTCATTGGAGACCAGCTTGGACACAGCATAAGCATAGTAGTCCTGCGGTCGGAACGGGTTTACGGGGCTATTCTTATCCCGGACAAGATGCGCGGTCGCCCCTAGTGACTCTAATTGATTCACCAATAACTCAGCGACAGTGAGTGTCATATTTCCCTCCTGAATCGGCGGGACTCCATCCTTCAAAATGAATCTCCTGTGCTCAATTTCGGCGTAATCGCCACCAATGTGTCCAGGGTCGATTGCTATCCGTAGACCTAACAAGGGTGCTGATTCTGAACTCTCTCCCAGCTCAGCTTTAGTGCGCCAGAACTTTTTAGGCTTCGCCTCAACCACCTCATTTCGGAAAGTTAATTTATAGGTTTTCGATAAGTCACTGGCGTGGGTTTTGATCATGACGTGCTCCGCCTCCAGCGTGAACCAATCTTTCCAATAGGGACCCACAGAATAGACATTACGCATCAAATCTATGAATTCAGAGCGGGAAACCGTGTACTGATAAGCATCCAAGGAATTCCACTGTGGGGCATGGCCTAGAGCGGACTGGTGCTTATCATATTTGACTGGAATGGCGTTGCTGGGCTGGTGGTTCTCGCTTATAGCCACAGTTTCCCCTACCACTATTTCTAAAGTTTCCTTCGAATAATGAGACGCTTCAAATTTTGGCATCTTGGGCGGCTTCGATTGCGAAACCACTGCTTGCAGAATAAATGCTCCAAGCAAGGCGCAGACGACTAGGGAGATTTCCAAAGCTAAGTTTTTACGGGGCATAATGGTGATAGGGCTGGTATCGCCGGAGGCAGTGTGGTTTGCTCGTCCGACTCTACGGCTGATAATACATCTGGGTACGAGTGAAACGAATACCAAGTTACGCAATGCGCATTCTTTTTTTAGGAGATATCGTCGGAGAACCCGGCAGAAAGTCGGTGATCAAATTTCTTTCCGCTATCCAGGAGGAACATTCCATAGATTTCACCATCGTCAATGGTGAGAACTCGGCAGGCGGCCGAGGCATTACCCCCTCTATCGCTAACGATCTTTTTAAAGCTGGAGCGGATGTCATCACCACTGGTGACCATGTTTGGGACCAGCGCGAACTAGCCGATCATCTCATTAATGAGAAACGCATTTTGCGCCCGATCAACTACCCTGAAGGCGTGCCAGGTAGCGGACTCATCAGCATCGACACCCCCGCAGGGAAGTTAGCCGTGCTCAACGCACAGGGCCGCACTTTCATGGGCCAGGCATTAGAAAACCCCTTCATCATCCTCGAAGACACGGTCAACGCCCTTCTTAATGATGGCACAAAAATGATCTTCCTCGATTTCCACGCCGAAACCACCAGCGAGAAAATAGCCATGGGCTACCACCTCGATGGTAAGGCATCAGTCATTGTTGGAACCCACACACATGTCCAAACTGCCGACGAGCGTATCCTGCCCAATGGAACTGCACATATCACAGATGCTGGAATGTGTGGGCCTGAAACTTCCATTTTAGGACGCAATGTCGAAAGCATTGTTTACCGATTCAAGTCATCACTACCGACTCGTTTCCCAGTAGCGAAAGGCCCAGTGAGGCTATGTGGTGTGATCGCCGAGATCGATCCAGAGACGGGGAAGGCGAAAAGTATCGAGAGATACAATCGCCTTTTAGAGGCGGGCGAGATGTAGCTAAAATTTACGCATACTCCCCTTCGACTGCTCACGCTCTATTTCTCTCTGCTTCTTTATCTGCTGCTGACGAGCTTTTGAACTAGCAGCCTCATTCGCATTGGTATTGAAACGGGAGGTGAAATTGGTTTTCCCTTTATAGTAGTCGGTCATGCTCTCAGTTATCACCAGAGGCGATAAATTCTTGGCTCCTATTTTTGGCACTAAAAACAGAACACTCCCTGCGATACCTATTCCAAATAGCAGTAAGTATAAGAAGACACCAGCCCCTAGCTTTTTGTGTCGTTTATAATTTCTGGGCGCTAACAAACAGATGAAGTACACCCATAGGTTGTACACTGGGACAAATATTCCAAGTCCTTGCGCCTTAGAGTACCCCGCGTTCTTCATGCGTGTAGCTGCCATTTGCCACATCGTAATCGCTAACAAAATTAGCGGGAAACTCTGAAAAAATAGCCCAGAATTAGCCCTCGAAAGAGTGAGGTATTGCTGCACTTGAAGCTCTGTTAGAATAACTATCCCTAGCATCGCTGGAATGAGCCAGCCAAAATAAAAGTACACGTTAAACAAAGCGCGCGAAGCGCCTCGGCAAGCAATATCCTCGTCGACATTATTTGTGCCGGATGCATCAAACAATCGATCATCCGCTTGAGAAGCTACAAATTTAATCTTGTTAATTACCGCCTCAAAGGGCTTGGAATCGGTTAGATTCGCCCATTGCTCCATCCCCTCTGCCCAAACTTGAGTCGAGTCAATGTAGATTTCTTGCTTTACAATTTTATCACAAAAAACCTCATGAGTCACTGGGCCGTACCGGTGTCCTAAAGTGAGATAAAACCATTCTTTTTCAACTACTTTTCCCATAATGTACGCTCTACTTTAAATAGTTAGGTGCCACTCATACTATATTATACGGGAAAGTTATCTAAAGGTTAAGTAAATTCTTCTAATTATCTACGCCAATTTTAGATACAGATTTTAAGTGCTGCACAAACGGCCGCTTTATGCGCCTTCACGCGCAGTTGCAATTCAAGTCTACTTGGAGTCTCAAAGGTGAAGGACAAAGGACAGCCTATAGTGGCTAAGAAAATAGCTTCCGGCCAATGTTTCGGCTCATCTGGCTCACAGCCATGATAAATCCAACCAGCCTCCCTAACTTCATGGTCATCGATCAAACTCTCCGGCTCCATCGCCATAGTTGGGGCAAGAGCTTCTACCATGCGTAAGTAGCGTTGTGGTCGATCTTCTATCTGATTTATTTCATAAAAATAAAAGCCCGAGCTCTCCCAGTCTTCATGTAATGAGATCGCAAAGTCACACTTCTTGCCCTCCAGCCATTGAGCGTGCGCAGCTACTTCGAGGGACTTCCGGTTCAGGTAGTCTCGGTTCAGATCCAAACCTTGATAATTCTCACGCGAGCCAGCCTGTAGTCCTGTTGGATTTAAAACCGGGCACACATACCATGAACACGACTGAGCCATCACTCTTTCCTTCAGTAATTCTAACAACGCTAGCGGACCAGCTGGCTCATCACCATGTATCCCCGAGGACAAATAGACAGTACGTTCACTGCCCTCTCGCATGAGAGAATAAGCATACACAGGAAAGCCCTCGACCTCGCAAAGCAATTCACGATCCGCGCCCATTGCCTGCAGCTCGCTATCACAGGCCTCTATGAGTTCATGTACCTCCATTGGTCGCACTATCTCATAGCAAAATCTGGGAGCAACTCCGAAGTTCTAAAGATTTTTTCTCTACAGATTTTCACACCACACAGTAAAAAAACCAATGAAATTACTTACGGGCACCTCCGGCAACTCCCGCTGTCGGTGTGTGAGTTATTAATTCTTTAAATTTGCGAGCGTAGCTCGTTTTTGAAGATAGGCCCCCTTCGGGCCGGAAAGCCTTTCTGCGCAAGGCTGCGTTATTCTTCGTTCACGGATAAAAATCCGCCCACTCATCACGCCTAGCCTCGCTTGAAATTCTTTCCAGCACCACCAACGCTAGTTGCCGGAGGTGCCCTAAGGAAAATATGCTGACGGAGTATACGGTGATGAAAAATAAGAGTGACCTTGCAGACGTAAATCTAGCCTACCTTCACGGAATAAATGTCACTCATGACCTAGCTGATGATGCGACTGTGATAGATCTGACTCAGTTATAGAAGCCCGTGAGGGAGACTGTCTCAGAGGACGAGGTCATAGCGATGACTCTCGAATGTATAAGGATGTGTTCAAGCGGAACACGAGTTACTATACTTACTAATGAGGAGACAAATAAATGGAAAGATCTGGAAGCAAAATTCAGAAAACGAGAACTCAAAACCCCTCTTTATGTAGTGAAAACACTCCCACTAAAACTAGCTGAAGGAGAGAGACTGTACCACTCTGTATTTTGGCATATTGATAAGTCCGAAAATGTACCCGGGCCCATAGAGTTTCTGACCTACGGAGGACACTCAGTAGATTATGACGGAGGCGATACATCGTACAACGGAATTGGGTTAAGTAAGAAAATTAGCATTAGTGATGATGGGGATAAATTTTATAAAGCAGAGTTCAATCCGCTAGCTGGCTACACGTTTCTCAAGAAAAATGGCGTGCTGAAGATTACCGCTCCTACTACACCAAAAAAATCCAAATTTCTAATACAACTAGCCATCAATTGCGTCAAACTTACAGCCAAGGCTAAAGGCTAAAGGCGAAAGTTCTAAAGATTTCCAGTTGAAACTGATAGACCCCACTTTACAAAAAGGCCAACTCGAGGCAATTGAGAAGCTCTTTCGAAAAGACCAGACAGAAAAATAATTCTGTCTAAAAAATAAGCCTTTCCTACCTCTTATGCTTATGGTTGGGGGCGAACAGCGTAATTTGTCTACTCTGGCGTCTCCAAGCATTATAGTC
>JBLHPP010000037.1:0-13448 GCA_047624385.1 Crocinitomicaceae bacterium | reverse complement strand
TTTTACTATCAATCACTAGGATATGAAGACCAGCCCATACGATCAAAAATTCACTCCGGACACCACCGGATCCCTTCACTCATTTACCAACGAACGCGACAACTGTGGCATGGGCGCAATCGTCCAGATTCACGGTAAAGCATCGAAAAATATTCTCGACCTCGCAGTTGAATCGGTTTGCAACATGACTCACCGTGGTGCCGTCGACGCAGACATGAAGACAGGTGACGGCTCCGGTATTCTTTCACAAATTCCACGCCCACTTTTCGCTCGTGAAGCTAAGAAGCTAGGATCTGACGCTGCTGCTGAAGATATCGCAGTTGGCGTATTCTTCCTGCCACGTGACAATGATTCCTGTCACGCAGAGATCCAAGCACTCACTGAGAAGACAGTGAAAGAGCGCGGTATAAACATCATCGGTTGGCGCGTATGCCCGGTGGCACCTGATGAGCTCGGCGAGCTCGCTCAGAAGACACGCCCACACATCCTCCACTTCCTTATGTCCAAGCCATCCGGCTGGGACGAACTCCAGTTCGAGCGCCAACTCTACCTTGCGCGCCGTACTATCGAGATCGCTACTGCCAAGATAGAAGGGTTCTACATGCCAACATTTTCTAGCCGCCTGATTTCCTACAAGGGCCTAGCAATGCCAGCTACTCTGAAGGCATTCTACCTCGATATGCAGGACGACGACTTCCACACAGCGATCGCACTCTATCACCAGCGATTTTCCACCAACACCTTCCCAGCTTGGCCGCTCGGTCAGCCGTTCCGCATGTTGGCTCACAACGGTGAGATCAACACAGTCCGTGGTAACCGCAACTGGCTCGCATCCCGTGAAGAACTCTTTGAATCCGATGTTTGGGGTGACGACGTTGCTCTACTCAAGGATCTTACTTCTGAAAATGAGTCTGACTCCGCATCACTCGACCACGCATTTGAGCTTCTCGCTCTCTCAGGTCGTTCTATCGAACACTCGATGTGCATGCTGGTTCCTCCTGCGTTCATCAACGACAAAGACATCTCCGAAGAGCTTCAGGGGTTCTATGATTACCACAGCTCATTCGCCGAGCCTTGGGACGGTCCCGCTGGCCTAGTGTACACAGACGGAACAAAGATTTGTGCATCACTCGACCGCAACGGTCTCCGCCCATCCCGCTACGCTCTCACAGAAGACGGACTTCTCTACATCGGTTCAGAAGCCGGCGCGATTCAGCTCGACGAAACATCTATCGTTGCCAAGGGCCGTCTCGGACCTGGCCAGATGCTTCTAGCCAACCTCGCTGACGGAACACTCACTAAGGATCGTGAAATCAAGGAAGGTCTAGCTAAGCAAGCTCCATACCGCCGCTGGGTTGACGAAAACCAACTCAAGCTTCGCGACTACATTTCTCCAGAGCCTCAGGTTCCGGCTGAAGACATCGAAGCAACCATGCTCACTCGCCTTCAGATCATGAACGCTATCAGCGACGAAGATCTCGATATGGTATTCCCACCTATGATAAAAGGCGCTCAAGAGGCAGTCTTCTCAATGGGTGACGACATCCCACTCGCAGTGCTTTCTACCTACCCACGTCTTCTTTACACATACTTCAAACAGCTCTTTGCGCAGGTCACTAACCCACCGATCGACCCGATCCGTGAGTGGGCTGTTATGTCCCTCAATGCCGGTCTCGGTGCTGAGCGCAACATCCTAGGTGAGACACCAGAGCACGCAAAAGTGGTGAGCCTAGAGTCCGCTATCCTGCTTGAGCAAGAGCTCGAAAAAGTCAAGCGGATGGAGGAACATGGCTTCCCATCACGCCAACTCGATATCACATGGCCAGCGAGCGAGGGTGCCGATGGCATGCTCACAGCAGTTGAGCGCGTTTGTGCGGAAGCAGAATCTGCTGCCGACGATGGCATCACTATCCTGATTCTTTCCGACAAGGCATCTAGCCAAGAGCGGGTTGCTATTCCATCACTCCTGATCACTGGAGCAGTCCACCACCACCTCAACCGCGTTCGTAAGCGTATGCGTGCGTCCCTTGTGGTTGAAACGGCTGAAGCACGCGACACTCACCAGATCGCCTGCCTCTTCGGATTCGGCGCGACTGCCGTTTGCCCATACCTCGGTTACGCCACTGTTCGTCAGGTCGTAGCTAACGATGTGAAAGGTAAGCTCGGCGACGACATCACACCTGAGGTCGGCATGAATAACTACCGTAAGGCTCTCGAAAAAGGCCTTCTTAAGATCATGTCCAAGATGGGCATCTCGGTGCTCAACTCCTACCAAGGAGCCCAGATTTTCGAAGCTGTTGGAGTCTCTAACATCGTGGTTGGTTCATGCTTCACAGGCACCAAGAGCCGCATCGCAGGTGTTGGTTTCCCTGAAATCGCAGCGGAGTCCATCGTTCGTCACCAGTCAGCATTCAGCGACATCAACGACAACGAGCCACTCAAGCTCGGAGATCCCGGCTACAATCGTTACCGCAAGACGGGTGAGCGCCACGCGATCACCACTGACGTCATCAAGAACTTCCACACTTTCGTTAAGACTGGCGATAAAGAAGACTACGACGACTACGTGCAGGCATCTCTAGAGACTGGCCCCGTCACTATCAAGGACCTCTTCAAATTCATCCCATTATCGACTGGACCGATTTCTATCGACGAAGTTGAGCCCATTGAAAACATCCGTCGCCGCTTCACAACAGCAGCAATGTCGATGGGAGCACTTTCCCCAGAAGCTCACGAGACCCTCGCTATCGCAATGAACCGCATCGGCGCTAAGTCCGACTCCGGTGAAGGCGGTGAAGATCCAATCCGTTTCAAACCATACGCAAACGGCGACCTTGCTAAGTCTCGTATCAAGCAGATCGCGTCTGGTCGGTTCGGAGTATCCGCTCACTACCTAGTCAATGCTGACGAGCTAGAGATCAAGATGGCACAGGGCGCTAAGCCTGGTGAAGGTGGCCAGCTTCCAGGCCACAAGGTAAATGGTATCATCGCACGTCTGCGTAACACCCAGCCAGGTGTCCAGCTCATTTCCCCCCCACCCCACCACGACATCTACTCGATTGAAGACCTTGCTCAGTTGATCCACGACTTGAAGGAAATTAACCCGCAAGCCCGCGTCACCGTGAAGCTCGTTTCTTCCGCTGGTGTTGGCACTGTTGCCTCTGGTGTGGCGAAGGCCTCTGCTGACGTGATCCTCATTTCCGGCCACGACGGCGGAACTGCCGCCTCCCCGCTCTCATCTACCAAGCACTGTGGTCTTCCATGGGAGCTCGGTCTGGCAGAAGCGCAGCAAACACTTCTCGTCAACAACCTCCGTAACAAGGTCACTCTTCGTACAGATGGCGGACTTCGTAATGGTAAGGACATCGTCACCGCAGCTATACTCGGCGCCGAAGAATATAATTTCGGAACCATCTCGATGATAGCCATGGGCTGTGTCTATGTGCGTAAATGTCACCTCAACAACTGCCCAGTAGGTATCGCGACCACAGATCCTAAGTGGCGCGCTAAGTTCAAAGGAACTCCTGAGCAAGTCATCAACTTCTTCAACGCAGTTTCTCAAGAAGCCCGCGAGATCATGGCTGAACTCGGAGTCAAACAACTCGACGACCTAATCGGTCACCCAGAGTTCCTTCGCCAACGCGAAGTTCCTGAGCACCCGAAAGCAAACCTCATCGATCTCTCAGCACTGCTCAAAGACGTCACTCCGACCATGTCTAAAATGTCTGGCATACCAGCCGCTGAGATCCCGCGCGTCTGTCAGCAAGAACGCAACGACGGCATCGACAAGCCAGCACTCGACATTCAGATCCTCAAAGATCTTTACGCCGAGATCGGCTCCGATGACCTCAGTGTCCTGATGGACCGAGCTCCAGTGAAACTAAGTTATCGTGTGGTCAACACTGACCGCAACATCGGTACACGCCTCTCTGGCCGTGTCGCAGAAGTCTTCGAAAACCGTGGACTCCCAGCAGGAAGCATCAACCTCACAATCAACGGTTCCGCAGGCCAGTCCTTCGGCACCTTCCTCGCAGGCGGTATCACTCTTGACCTCATCGGTGAAGCCAACGATTACGTCGGTAAAGGAATGGCAGATGGTAGCATCAAGGTGCGCCCAATAGATGGCCACCAGTTTGAAGCACATGATAACTCCATCGTAGGAAATACCTGTCTCTACGGTGCGACCGGCGGTGAACTCTTCGTCAATGGCCGCGCTGGTGAACGCTTCTGCGTGCGTAACTCCGGAGCAACCACAGTTGTTGAAGGAGTAGGCGATCACGGGTGTGAGTACATGACCAACGGCCTCGTCGTCATCCTCGGCCTCACTGGTCAGAACTTCGGTGCAGGCATGTCCGGCGGCACAGCCTACGTTTACGACGAAGACGGCCGCTTCCAGTCACGCATCAATACCGAAATGGTCAAACCACTTCCGATCAAGCGCGCACAAGACATCGCTGAGCTCAAAGAACTCATCGAGAAGCACGCTGAACTCACTGGTTCAGCTCGCGCAAAAGAGTTCCTAGCGAACTGGGAAAAGGTCGTGAAGAAGTTCATCCGCGTCATTCCCAAGACCCGCGCATCACTCGAAAAAGCAGAAGAGCAACACGAAGCAGCCTCCACACCGCATGCGTAATGCAGTAAAGCTGCTAGACTGAAGTGTTCAGTTAGCAATTTTCAGACAAATCAATAAAGCCCGCTCGGAGAAATCTGAGCGGGTTTTTCGTGCACAAAAAACTCGAGCCTATGATGGACTCGAGCTCGATTACTAGAAACCTCGTTTACTACGGCGCTTTAGGCATGAAGATCCACAAGATGATATAAATCAATGGACCAAAGCCTGCAAACAGGGTGGTACAAACAAAGATCACTCGTATGATCCATGTTTCCATAGGACATTTCTGTGCTAGTGTGTAACACACTCCACCGATCAATGGTTTGTCTGCTGATGCACTCATGCAATCATTCTAAATAAATATTCAGGCGGGTCGATTATTAATCTCTCGGTTGTTTATAACTCAATCTCTACCACTTTAGATCTCCATTGCTGGCTCAGGATCAGGTAGCTTGAGGAAATGTACTTGAGTGACACGTCGGCCATCAGTGCTGGTCACACGTGCCTCAAAGCCTTCAACTTCGCAAATTTCACCAGGCTCTGGGATCCTTCCCATCTGTTGAGTGATGTATCCACCAACCGTAGTGACCTCATTGCTGTTGAGTGCAATTCTAGGTTCGTGGTCTGAAAGCTCATTGAGCGTGAGCGAACCCTCCACCACAAATTCACTCTTATTGACACGGGTAAATGAACTGACTTCTTGGTCAAACTCATCTTGGATATCACCGACTAATTCTTCGATCACGTTATCAAGGAAGACCAAGCCAGCAGGATCACCAAACTCATCCACCACCATCGCCAAATGTGCGTGCTCTTTAAGGAAGAATTTAAGTAACACATCGAGAGGCATGGTCTCTGGAACCACTTTCAGCTCACGCTTCACCGACATCAAGTCCGGTTGATCATCGTGTGAGAAACGCAGTAAATCTTTGATGTGAATCAAGCCTAACGCATTATCGAGATGCCCTTTCACTAGGGGGAATCGAGTGTGCTTGGTGTGACTGGCAACATCGAGGTTCTTACGGAAAGTATCATCTACATCAAGAGCGATGACATCACTACGAGTGGTCATCACATCCTTTACGTAAACATCATTGAGCTCTAGAGCATTGATCAAGATCTCGCGCTCAGTCTGAGTGACCTTATGCTTTTTCTCACTCTCCTCTACGAGTAAAGCTAACTCCTCAGAGCTGTGCGCATGCTCAGCTTCGCTCACTGGGTCGATTTTGAAGGCTTTCCTCAGGACAATATTGGCCAAGCCGTTGAGCCACTTGATTGGATAATAAAAGGCCCAGAAAAAGTAATCTAGCGCCCGTGAGAGTGCCAAGGTTGTCTCTAATGGCTTGCGGATGGCAATACCCTTAGGAATCAACTCACCGATCACTACATGGAGGACGGTGAACAATGCCAGCGCTGTGAAATACGAAAGCCCACCAATAAACCCCTGGTACTCACGAAGGTCAATCTCGCCGTCGGTCCATACGTAAAGCCGATTCAGCAGGAGGTAGTTCAACACCCCCGCAATATAGGGTTCAGCTAAAAGCCCCAGAGCCAGAGACGCTATCGTGATCCCCAGTTGGTTCGCAGAAAGGTAGCCATCTAGGTTATCAACTACCTTGCGCGCCTTCGCCGCTCGCTCAGGAAATTCTTTCTTCACTGTGTCGATCTGACTTGGTCGTACTTTGACGATCGCAAACTCAGAGGCCACGAAAAATGCATTGAGCAAGAGGAAGAAAACACACCCAAGTACAAAAAAAACGGTGTAAGTCACCGAAGGCCACTCTGTGGGAATCTCAGTGGTGGCGGATGATAATAGCTGCAGACTACTCTGCAGCATCATACTGTATGGCTCAATTTCTAGTGTATTCATTAGTGGTCACAACTGCCAATGGTAGTTTATTCTATCTGCGGCAGTCGCTGGGAGTGATTGACATCCTATCAATCAAATTGTTGGTATTCCAAAGCTTTACAATTTTTCGTAGTTTCCATCAATACGTTTTTCAAGAACTGTGAATCCAGCATTCTTCGCATCAATAGTGGACATTGGTTTGGTGATGGTCGGCGTATTAGTTAAACTAATCACCTTCTTCACCGGATGCTTACAAAGTGGGCAAACCTCCAAGGGAACTCTGTCCACTGGTCGTCTTAGTTCGAAACCTTTTGAACACATACGGCAACTCGCGCCAGCCACATCAGCAGATTTGGATATGTATTCGTATAAAGGCATCTTCTATATTGTGTGAACTTATACAGAATTATCAGAATTTCTCAAAAAAATAGAATGAACGGATTCTGAAACAGAGGTCAATTTTGTGAAAATTTTGGTAATCCTGTATGCAATGGATTTCATATCGATCTGGCTAGCAGCGCAACAATCGCTGTCGAACATTACGCGTGATAACGCAGAAAAAATAAACATAAAAACGCGAGATGGGTATTTCACCATCTCGCGCTTATAAAAATTTGTGTCTCTAGACACTACAGTGCTGACTACCAAGAGGACTTGGTAACACCCGGGATCATCCCGTGTGACGCAAGCTCACGAAAAGCAATACGTGAAAGCTTAAAGCGACGGAGGAAACCGTGACGACGTCCGGTAACTCCACAACGGTTTACAACACGTGTAGGTGATGCATCACGCGGAAGCATACTTAGTCCAACATAATCCTTCTCTTGCTTAAGTTGCTCGCGAAGTTTCGCGTACTTAGCTACAGTTTTTTTCTTTCGCTCGTTACGTGCGATCCAACTCTTCTTTGCCATAGGGAGTGCGATGTGTATCTAGAACCTCTCGTCAATCAAGACATTTTTGATCCTTTTCTGAAGATATTGCTTCTAGCAACGTATTTCCTATAGATAATAACCCGCGAAGACCAACTTGCGCACGTAAGTTATTAAGATTACTTAACCATTCATTATGATCACAAAACCACTCACCGCCATTATCGCGGCAGCCAGCCTTACATTCTCAGCCACTGCGGCTCCGCAGAATGTCACCACGTTAGAAATTGGCACGTCAGCTCCCGACTTCTCACTCCCCGCCACTGATGGCAAGAACTACACGCTCAACTCTTTTAAAGAGGCTAAATACCTTGTCGCAGTATTCACCTGTAATCACTGCCCTGACGCAATAGCTGCGCGTGGCAAAATCAACCAGTTTGCCAAGGACTATGCCGACAAGGGAATCCAAGTCGTCGCCATCTCCAGTGCCTCCATGGCGGGTGTTCAGATCTGGGAGAATGCCTACTCAAAATATGATGACGACTTTGAGTCCATGAAAGAAGTCTCTAAAGAATTCGAGCTTTCTCACCCCTACCTTTATGACGGCGAAACTCAGGCTGCTTCGATCGCCTACGGAGCCGTCGCCACGCCACACGTGTTCATCTTCGGCCCCCAACGCAAGCTTCTCTATCAAGGGCATTTTGACGACAGTAAGCGCGATCCGGGACCAGCGAAGAAGAAAACCGTAATCAATACGATGGACGCCCTGCTCGCAGGTAAGCCAGTGCCAGAAACAAAAACCCGCGTATTCGGTTGCTCTACCAAATGGAAATCAAAGAGCGATCTAGTTGAAAAATACACCAAGGCATGGAATGCCCTCCCAGTCTCAGTCGAAGCTATCGATATTGCGCTCGCCAAAAAACTCGCTAAAAACGACACGGGTAAGATGCGCCTCATCAATCTCTGGTCGACCAGCTGCGGCCCCTGTGTTGCCGAGTTCCCGATGCTAGTAGAAACATACCAACGTCATGCTCTGCGCCCGTTCGAACTCATCACTATCTCGATTGATCCGAAGAAAAATGCAGAGTCCGTTTCAGCCTTTGTCAAGGAACAGCACCTCCCACTCACAAAATGGACACAAAAATCCGTGGAGAAAGAAGGGCGCAAGACCAACAACTTTCATTACAAGGGCGAAGACCTTGATGCTCTTGCCAGTGCAATCGACCCCAAGTGGCAAGGTCCTATCCCCCACACTCTGCTCGTTGCTCCTGGAGGGAAAGTCGTCTGGCGTAAAACTGGCGCCCTCGATCAGCAAGAGCTCCGTGATATCCTTATCGACGAGATGACCAAAGCGAACATCCGCTAATCATTCCTACCGAAAATTGTTATCGCCGTCATGAATGATTTAGCTTGGATTGGACCAGCCCTCATATTTGGTCTAGTAGCCACCCGCTTCGGCCTACCTCCGATGGTCGGCTACCTGGTCGGGGGCTTCTTGCTGAATATGTTCGTCGAAGGCGACGGCGCTAACCTCGCGAGCATCGGCAACCTGGGTGTCACACTCCTGCTATTCACCATCGGGCTAAAACTCGATGTCCGGTCCTTACTAAAACCCGTAATCTGGGCAGGCACGTCTCTGCACATGCTGGTCACGGTAGCATTGTTTGGTCTCGCAATTTTCTGTATGAGCTTCACTGGCGTTGCCCTACTCGCTGACGTCGGCTTTACCACAGCTATTCTGATTGCCTTTGCTCTGAGTTTTTCCAGCACGGTATTTGCGGTCAAAACCTTGGAGCAAAAAGGAGAAATACGCTCCCGCCATGGGCAGATCGCTATTGGCGTACTCATCATGCAGGATATATTTGCCATCCTTTTCTTAGCTCTTTCAGCCGGCAAAGCACCATCGCCGTGGGCTCTGGCTCTGATCCTTCTTATCCCACTACGCCGTTTCATATTCCGAATCATGAATGACGTCGGCCATGGCGAGCTAATGGCTCTTTTAGGGCTTGGCTTAGCCTTTGGCGGTGCCTTTCTCTTTGAGTTAGTCAGCGTGAAGGGAGATCTTGGAGCGCTCATTTTTGGAGCAATACTTGCAGCCCACCCCTCCGCCAATTCGATGGCTAAAAAGTTATTGAGCTTCAAAGAACTCTTACTGGTAGGCTTCTTTTTAAGCATCGGTATGTCTGGCTCTATCACCACCGCTACAGTCATAACGGCAATTGTGCTCGCTGCCGCCGTCATTCTGAAGACCGCCTTATTCTTCTGGCTATTCACTAAGTTCAAGCTTCGCTCGCGAACTGCAGTTTTCAGCTCGCTCAACTTAGCCAACTTCAGTGAGTTTGGCTTGATCGTCGCCTCTGTGGCACTGGCTAATCAATGGCTGAGCGGAGATTGGGTAGTCGTTATTGCCCTAGCTCTCACCTTCACCTTCATAGCTGCATCTCCACTCAACAATCACGCCCGCACCATCTATGCTCGGTACAAGGGGAAATTCAATAAGTACCAATCCGATAGCATCCTCGAGGAGGATGCCGCCGTCGTACCAGCTGACACCCAAATCGTAATCATCGGCATGGCCAGTATTGGCTGTGGTACCTACGACACATTGGTGAAAAAGTTTGGCGAGGTTGTCGTCGGGGTCGATTCTAACTCGTCTGTCGTCGCTAAACATATTGAAACCGGCCGCAAAGTAATTCAGGCTGATGCGACCAATGAAGAATTCTGGTTTCGTCTGTCACTAGGGAATGTGAAAACTCTCCTACTGGCGATGCATGACCACGAAACCAACATCGCAGTCGCTAAACTCAGCCATCATTTAGGAGCACAGCGATTTGCCGTTTCTGATTATGACAACCAAGCCATTGCTTTAGAAGCAGCAGGAGTCGATAAAGCCTGGAGCCTAAAATCCCAAGCTGGCATCCAGTTTGCTGAAGACATCATCGAGCTAGACAGTCATGAACTATCCCACCCTACTCACGGTTGATCTTCGATCATCTATGAGGTACTAGAGTATTATCCTCAGCAGAACTTTAAGCATTGAACACACACACTCAACTTAAAACATAACACTTCCAACAGAACACGACACAGTCACCCATGTCCGATAAACCATTCCACTACCAAAAGCCCTTCCCGCTTGGTCCAGACCAGACCGAATACGAACTCATTTCCACAGAAGGCATTTCTATCGCTAAACTCGGCGAGCGCGAGATCCTCAATGTAGCTCCAGAAGCTCTCGCGCTTCTTGCTAACGAAGCGATCAAGGCAATCTCCTTCAAGCTCCGTCCATCACACCTCAAACAAGTTGCAGCCATCCTCGACGATCCTGAGTCCACCGAGAATGATCGCATGGTAGCGCTCACGCTTCTGCGTAATGCCGAAGTAGCAGTGAATGGAATCCTGCCTAACTGCCAAGACACCGGCACCGCCATCGTCATGGGTAAAAAAGGTGAGAATGTCTACACTGGCGCAAACGACGAGGAAGCACTCTCCCACGGTATCTACAAAACCTACACCGAAGAAAACCTGCGGTACTCACAGACTGTCCCACTCACGATGTATGAGGAGACTAACTCGAAGACCAACCTACCAGCGCAGATCGACCTCTACGCGACGCAGGGCAACTCCTACGAATTCCTATTCATCACCAAAGGCGGTGGATCAGCGAACAAGACCTTCCTCTTCCAAGAGACAAAGGCGCTACTCAACCCGAAGACACTCACGTCCTACTGTTTAGCTAAAATGGCAACGCTCGGCACTTCAGCCTGCCCACCCTACCACATTGCTATCGTCATCGGCGGCACCTCCGCCGAAATGAACCTCAAAACCGTCAAAATGGCCTCCACACGCTACTACGACGAACTTCCTACTGTAGGTAACGAACACGGCCAAGCATTCCGCGACCTCGAGCTCGAGAAAGAACTCCTCAAACTCTCAGCTGACATCGGCATTGGTGCTCAGTTCGGCGGTAAGCATTTCGCCCTCGATGTGCGGGTGATTCGGCTGCCACGCCACGGCGCATCCTGCCCCGTCGGTATCGGCGTTTCTTGCTCAGCCGACCGTCAGGCAAAAGCTAAGATTACTAAAGATGGCATTTTCCTTGAGAAACTCGAAACGAATCCCGGCCAATACATTCCAGAAAAATTCAAGGACTGGAAATTCAAAGGCATCGAGATTGACCTCGACCAAGGCATGGAAAAGACACTTGCGGAACTTTCCAAATACCCAGTCACCACCGCTCTCTCACTCAGTGGCCACATCATCGTTGCCCGTGACATCGCCCACGCCAAACTAAAGGAAATGATCGATGACGGTCAAGAGCTCCCAGACTACGTCAAAGACTACCCAATTTACTACGCTGGCCCAGCAAAGACTCCAGAAGGACTCGCCTCTGGCTCATTTGGCCCAACAACAGCAGGACGCATGGACAGCTATGTGCCCATCTTCCAAGCTCAAGGGGCTTCCATGGTAATGCTAGCTAAAGGTAACCGCTCGCAGCAAGTCACTGATTCCTGTAACGAACACGGAGGATTTTACCTCGGCTCCATTGGTGGGCCTGCCGCGATCCTAGCAAAAGACCACATCAAAAAAGTCGAAGTCGTCGACTTCCCAGAACTCGGCATGGAAGCTGTCTGGAAAATCCGCGTCGATGACTTCCCAGCCTTCATCCTCGTCGATGACAAGGGCAACGATTTTTTCCAGCAACTTAATAGCTGCCCGACTTGTAAGTAGAGCCAACGTCATAAATATAAGAGAGGCGGAGATAAAGCCATTCTTAAGGGCACCTCCCATTTAACCATCTCTTCGCCAGAATCTACGGATTCTAAAAAACTGAAAGACTCGTCTCAAATACGATGAAAACTATATTCACTGCCCTAGCATGCTCGACACTAGCTCTGACTAACCTGACTGCAGGGCCAGCTCTAAGCCTCAAACTCCCTACCGAGAATCAATATATCTTCAGTAAGACCCCAGAAAAATTCTACATGTACACCTTCAGGCACTTTGAGGGTGATGACTCCCACCCTTGGACAGGTGGAAAGTACGGATATGTCAGAACTTTACGTCGGACACCTGACGGAGTTATAGCCACCAAATTTCACGAAGGTATAGATATTCGCCCGATAAAGCGCGACCGCTACAACCGCCCTATGGATATAGTTTCAGCCATAGCCGACGGCGAGGTCGTTTACACCAATAATGTAGCAGGTAACTCAAACTATGGCCATTACGTGGTTGTCGAACACGACTGGGGCATTGGGCCATTCTACAGCCTTTACGCCCACCTTCAGTCGATCTCATGCAAGACTGGGACAAAAGTCTCAGCAGGTTCACCACTAGGGAAAATGGGCTACACCGGTGCTGGAATCACACGTGAGCGATCCCACCTCCACCTGGAACTGGGCCTCATGGCCAATAAAGACTTTGGTCAATGGCATAACTCCTACTTTTCCTCCAAAAATCAACACGGAGTTTATAACGGCCTCAATATAAATGGCCTCAATATTTCGGAGCTATTCATCAGGCATAAAAATAATCCAAACCTGACCCTCACATCATTCATCTCTAAGATACCAACATATTTTAAAATCACTATCCCGCGGCGACGTGAATTAGACCTAGCAAAACGCTATAGTTGGATGTGCCAAGGCGATCATTCAGTCATGACACCCGCTTGGGAAATTAGCTTTGCTAGTTCAGGATTCCCACTCGCTATCACCCCCAGCAACCGTGCAGTGGTGCGCCCAACTGTGACTTATGTTAAGCCCTCTCAATCAAACCATAAGTACCACACCAAAGGAATCCTCAGTGGCACTGGCAAACAGGCAACAGCCACTAAGCTAGGGCAACGAGTCATCAGCCTTATGACAAGCAGCTTCCTAGATTAACCCACCTAGGAACGCCGAGCCCCAGCTCGGCGTTTATTACTTTCTCCTTTTTCCCTTTCTCCTTCTTTAGAGTGGCCGGGACTCGCTCACACCATCTGGGCACAAAAAAAGTCCGCTACAAGCGTTAGCTTGTAGCGGACATATAAACTGGCGACGACCTACTCTCACAGGGCCTATCGCCCAACTACCATCGGCGCAAAAGTGTTTCACTTCCGGGTTCGGAACGGGAC
>JBLHPP010000036.1:0-13550 GCA_047624385.1 Crocinitomicaceae bacterium | reverse complement strand
AATGATGGCCGATGCCTTCAGGGCACCTCCGGCAACTCCCGCTGTCGGTGTGTGAGTTATTAATTCTTTAAATTTTCGAGCGTAGCTCGTTTTTGTAGATAGGCCCCCGTCGGGCTGGAAAGCCTTTCTGCGCATGGCTGCGTTATTCTTCGATCACGGATAAAAATCCGCTCACTCATCACGCCTAGCCTCGCTTGAAATTCTTTCCAGTACCACCAACGCTAGTTGCCGGAGGTGCCCTTCATAATATTTCAGATAGCATGAAAGGGTTGTCCTTTTTTATGCTCAATATTTTTCGGTTTTTTTTCAATTTTGTTAATTCTGTCAAAAACCCCCAGTTGGAAGGCCCTGCTGGGAGAATAGTATAATTTCCTTTCCATTTCCACCCAGTGTGGGATGAAATCTGTATGGATAAAAAGGTCTGGTATCAGTGTGATCGCTGTGGAGCTTGCTGCAAGTGGCCGGGCGATGTGCGGGTCGAATCTGATGAGATCGACGCGATTGCTGCCCATTTAGAAATGGAAGTTGATGCATTCATTCAGAAGTACACACGTCTGCGGATGAACCGCAATGGGCTTTCATTGATCGAAAAAGAGAACCACGAGTGCATCATGTTGGAAAACGGTGGCTGCAAAATTCAATCAGTGAAGCCATCTCAGTGTAAAGGTTTCCCAAATAGTTGGAATTTTCCTGGTTGGGAAAAGGTGTGCCAAGCTAAGCCTGTGCTGATGGATAAGGCCATCGAACTAGGTCTTGTGGATGGCGATGATTTATCGGCGAATAAAGAGACTCGTGGTCGTGATCTCTGAGAAGTCGTGAAGTTCACGTGGAGATGTTTTTTAGGAATCAGCAAAAAAGATCTTGCGCGAGCCTGAGGGATGTGGTTTTTTTCGCCACGCCGTAAGGCAACCATATGCGTCCCGTTCGTCTAATGGTTAGGACTCCGCCCTTTCACGGCGGCAATAGGGGTTCGAATCCCCTACGGGATGCCATTTATCTTTCGATAAATGTAGATAATGAAAAGCTCACCAGAAATGGTGAGCTTTTTTGTGTTTAGGGAATGCGGACGTAGTTCTAATGCTTTCATCGCTCGCCGCTCGTGGATTAAAGGGCAAGACTCCAGTAAATTCGAATAACCGATTGGAACGATAACAGAGTTGGTGATCCTAAAATCCACCAGAATATGTGAGGTGAGGCAAATTGAGTGGCGAGGTGATGTTTTTATGAAACACCCCTCGCCATTTCTTTCTGGCTGTGTTAGCAATCTAGCCTAATGCGCGGTTTACTTTTTCTTCTACCTCTGAGTGTTGTGGCAATTTTTGTCACGGTGATCTCATGCTCTCCGTCCTCACCACCGGTAGTGATGGTGAAGCCGGTGTCAGGAGATCCTAGTCTAGGTTCCACCGCTTCGTATGTGAATGGTGGTTATTATAGGCCTGCGATGGAACGTCCACGCAAGCGTCCAGGTGATTTGTTGGAGGAGGTGAATGTTTACAAAGATATTATCCCTCGTGGGGTGCATGCGCGTAAATATAGGCGTTCTATGAAGCCTAGGTATATCACTATTCATAGCACGCAGAATTTCTCATCAGGGGCAGATGCGATGAAGCATTCCCTGGCTTTAAAAAATGGTGCTCTAAGGGCATACAAACGCAGGGGCGGGAATCGTATTGGCTATCTTGTCTGGCATTACTCTACTGATCAAACCAGAGCAGTACAGCATTTACCAACGAATGAGCAAGGCGAGCATGCCGATTTCGACGGGCCAGGTAATCGTTACTCTATTGGCATCGAGATGTGTGAGAATCGTGGTAATAGCCGGTCAAAAACAATTGACCGCACCGCAAAGCTGACGGCGTATTTGATGCACCGACATAATATTCCGCTGAAGAATGTGGTCCCGCATTATCATTGGGCGCGTAAAGGCTTGTCTAAGCCACATAAAAATTGCCCGCATTATTTATTGAATAACGGCAAGCCTGGTAAAAAATGGCGCTGGTACCAAGGCCGTGTGAAACATTACCACGACCAGATAACGTCATCATCCCCGGCCACTTCCCCACTTTGATAACCTGATATTTCTCAGGCGAGGTGTTGACAAATCTTTTTCTACGGTTCATGGCTGTATTTGCCAAACCGCAGGGAGCTCAGCCTAGTGCTGAGCTTATTGTAAAAGAGGTCTTCGGGTTCTCCCCCGGAGGCCTCACTTTTTTTGGGTGAGTTGCTTTCTCAATGAGAATACCTAGTGCTAGTTAGTATGTGGGCTTGATTTTCCATAGGAACTAGCGAATGGTCTGCCCACGTTATGGCAATTAAATCGATCAAATCAGTGGTAGGCAAGGCAGTCCCAGTGCCGGGTGCCGATGTGGATACCGACCGTATTATCCCTGCGCGCTTCCTCAAGTGCGTGACCTTTGATGATCTTGCTGAAGGATTGTTCTATGACGAACGTTTCGAGCAGGACGGTTCAAGCAAGGGGCATCCGATTGATAATCCAGAATATGCAGAAGCTAGCGTCATGATTGTAGGGCCAAACTTTGGCTGTGGTTCCTCACGCGAACACGCTCCGCAGTCGATCCGACGCTCAGGTTTCAATGCTATTGTCGGCGTTTCTTATGCTGAAATTTTCTTTGGTAATTCAGTCAACCTTGGAATGCCATGTGTTTCTCTGACTCTAGCTGACAACGAAAAGATATCTGCTATGGTGCAGTCGGATCCAAGCCTTGAGGTTTCTATCGACTTGGAAGAAAAGACAGTTTCCTGTGGTGGTGCGATTTTCACAATGGAGATGCCTAATGGAGCCCGTGATGCCTTGATCAATGGGAAGTGGGACACGATCGGTGAACTCGCTGATAATATGGCAGCCATCGACGCGACCGCGGCCACGCTCGCTTATATTCAGTAAACGAAGCCTTAAATTTTTAAGCGCCCCATAAGCTGATGCTAAGCGGTCTACTCAAACTGAGTCAGAGTTTCGCAAAGTTTTTGGATTAGGCGAGACGCCTACGCTACGATCCAGATACAAGGCCTGATTTAAATAATTCGTACGAAAGCTATGCAATCGGGCCGCCGACTTCTGAGTGGCGGAGGAGGAACTCATCTGCTGCAGCGCGGTAGGTGCGGGAGCCGACGCCGCTGGGGTCGTGCTCAAAGATTGTTTTGCCGTGGGAGGGGGCCTCGCCGATACGGATAGTCCGCGGGATGACGGTTTCGTAGAGCTGGTCAGGGAAGTAGTTGGAGACTTCCTCTACGACTTGGCGCGATAGGTTGGTGCGACCGTCGAACATGGTCATCAGAATGCCTTCTAGCTTTAGCTTGGGCGCGGCGCCAGATTCGCGGATTTGCTGGATAATATGGACGATTTTTGCCAACCCTTCGAGTCCGAACCATTCGCACTGGAGTGGGATAAGGACCTCGTCGGCTGATGCCAGGGAGGTGGTCATCAGCACGCCGAGTGAAGGTGGCGTGTCGAGGATCACATAATCGTATTGTTTGCCGCGCTTGAGCGCCGAGAGTAATTTTCTGAGGCGTGTGAGGTGACCGTCACTGCGGGCGAGTTCTATTTCTACCCCAGCGAGGTCCATACCAGATGGGACGATGGAGAGATTTTTGAAGCGTGTGGGGATGATCTTATCTTTGATTTTAGCCTCACCAATGAGCGGGTAGTACATGGAACCTTCGCTGTCAGGCTCAATTCCTAAACCTGAAGTGGCATTGGCTTGGGGGTCTAGGTCGAGCAAAAGCACGCGTTGGCCTAGGTCTGCGAGTGCCGCAGAGAGTGAAATGGCAGTGGTGGTTTTCCCGACTCCTCCTTTTTGGTTGGCGATAGCGACTACGTTCATGGTGATAAATTACTGAAAATTTAGGGTATTTTACTACTAAGTCGAGAAACTTACTGCTTAGCGTTGCAGCACGGTGTGAGACTTGCATAAAAGGGGGCGGACACGGAAGAGAAAAGCGCTAAGTGATGAAGATTGACGAACAATGGATACGAAAAGCCGCTGGATGGAAGGCGATGAAGGAGGGAAAAGAAATTTTCGCTCGCGGAGTCGTGATCAAAGCCCACCAAAATGAAGGACTCATTGTCGGTGAGATTTCAGGTGGAGCCAAGCCACTGAGAGTGACTCTACGCATCCACAGTAATACTGACATCGATACGGTTTGTCCGCGAATGGCGTGCCGCCGCACGGGCGAAATCTGTTCGCACGCAGTAGCTGTCATGTTGGGAGTTATTCATGGGACGAGCGAGAAAAAGCCGGCACCAGAGCGTCAAAACTCCAGTGTGATGCCCGAGCTACTCCCGCAAAATATCCCTCAGCTCAGAGTCCTGGTTCCGCCGAATTTCCCCAAAGGTTTGCCAGATGGTGGCTTGTCGTTAAAGTTGGAGGAACCCGAGTCTGAGCGGCCGATTGTGAAGTGTGATGTGCAGCTGGCTTGTTGGTTAGATCAAAACGCTGCGGGGAGAATACCTCCGATGCTAGGTGTCCGAGGGAAGCAGGCATTACAATTACTTAAGGTGCTAGATGGGCATCCCGAATTACTCTCTGGTGCTCGCCAGCTGCGGGTGGGTTCCAGTGGTGTTCGCATTCCCATGCATGTGGCGGTGGATGATGGCCGGGTGGAGCTAAGCCTGTGTCAAAGTGTGACCCAGCATGGCACAGCCTGGTATGCTGAAAGTGAGCTGTGGCTTTGGGATCAAGAACAAGCAGTGCTGGTCGTGATCGACGTGTCTGCGGTACTCAATGAGAGGCAGTGGTTGCGAGTCGCAGGCGGGAACTCAGTTTTCGTGCCATTAAAGAATTTTATGCAGCAGATGGCTGCCTGGCAAAGCCTAGCGCTTTGGGATGATGAATCGGTCTTAGCTGAGATTCCTGTCGCTGAAGGGCAACCAGAGTTCCAGCTTACTTTAGAAGGATCTACCGATAAACTTCGAGCGACTCTCACCGCTAATTACACCCCAGAGGTGTCGCTAGTTCTCGGGTTATTTGGTGCTGAGGCAGTAAGCTTCCCGGTGGTAGATTCACGCAACCAAGGCCACTGGATCGACCGCAATCGTGATGCAGAAGACGATGCCGCCGGGCATCTGATGCGCTATGGTTTTCAGATTTCTGGCGGTAAAGGCGAATGGACATTATCCGGCGACGATTCTGTGATTGATTTTCTTACCGAAGCGCTACCTGAGTTGGAGAAAAAGTGGTCGATCAAGACCGGTGGTAAGCTGAGTTCTATCAAAGGAAACCTAGTCAGGGTGCGGCCACACATGGAGGTTCAAGGGAGTGGTGAAGACTGGTTAGCATTTGATTACGGTTTCCAAACTGACAGTGGGCGGGAAATTCCCCGCGAAGCCATCCAGAAAATGTTGGCCTCGGGCAAACGTACGGCGACGACAAAGAATGGCAAGCAGGTGGTGATTTCTCAGTTCGATGCTGAGATGATGGAGACTGTTCTGCGTGACACTGATCCTCGCCAAGAAGGTGGGAAATACTATGTCTCGAAGAATCAAGGAGCCTACCTCAAGCGCATTCGTGAATACTACCAAGGGCAAACTAGCCCTATGCCAGATCGCTCGGTATTGCAGAGTTTGCCAGCAATCATCACGGATGCTTTACGCGACTACCAGGAAGAGGGGGTCGCTTGGCTTTATGAGCGTTGTACGAATGAATCGGCAGCGCTGTTAGCCGATGATATGGGGCTAGGTAAAACCCTACAGACCCTCGCGCTGCTATGTCTCCGTCAGGAAGTTGGAAAGCCATCCTTGGTGGTGTGTCCGACCTCGCTGTTAGGGAACTGGGCGGATGAAGCCGTAAAGTGGGCACCACAACTGAGCGTGCAGATTATGCACGGACCTCAGCGGAAAGACCTTTTCGACTCAATCTCCTCGGTGGATCTGATCATCACCAGTTATGCCCTCGTGGTCCGCGATCTTGCGGAGTATCAAAAATTAGATCTTAACACGCTAGTGTTAGATGAAGCCAGTGTGATCCGTAACCCTGACACCCAATCCGCGAAGGCATTACGCAAATTAGAGGCTGGAGCTCGCGTGGCAATGACTGGAACACCAGTGGAGAATGCTGTGCGTGATCTTTGGTCGCTCTATGCCTTTCTGTTACCTGGCTATTTGGGGTCTAAACAGGATTTCAAGGAACGCTACGAACTGGCTCTCGCTGGTGCTCAACCGGACGAAAATGCCCTGCGTCGCCTGCGGTTGCGGGTAGAGCCATTCATGATCCGCCGGACAAAGGCACAAGTCGCCAAGGATCTACCGCAGAAGTTAGAGCAAACTCTCTGGTGCGAGCCCACCAAGCTGCAAAAAGAAGCCTACCAAGAAATCCTCCGCCAAGGAGTGGTCAAAGTGGATGAGCTTGAGGGTGGCCGTGCGAGGATGCAGATGCTGACCGTCTTGCTTCGGCTCCGCCAAGCGAGCTGTGATCTACGACTTCTCGGTGATGAATCGATATCTGAGCGCGAGGTCTCGGAGCTTTCTTCAAAGCTAGAGATGCTGGTAGAGCTTTTACACGAAGCTAAACGCGGGGGCCATAGAGTGCTCGTATTTAGTCAATTCACCAAGATGTTAGGCCTCATCAAGCTGGCTCTGGAGAAGGAGGGAATAAGCTTTGCCTACCTCGATGGTTCGACCCGTGATAGGTCGGGCGAAGTGAAGAAGTTCCAAGCTGCCAATGGTCCTGATGTATTCTTGATCAGTTTGAAAGCCGGCGGTTACGGACTGAACCTCACTGCGGCTGACACCGTGGTGCACTTCGACCCATGGTGGAACCCTGCGGTGGAAGCTCAGGCGACCGACCGTGCGTACCGGATTGGCCAAACCAAACCGGTGACTGTCTATAAGTTGATCGCGAAAGGGACCGTGGAAGAGAAAATCATCAAACTCCAAGAAAGAAAACGTGGTTTGATCGGTGCCGCGATCGGCGATGAATCTGAGCCTATGATGACTGGGCTCAGTGGGGACGAAATGCGTGACTTACTATCCTAGGCTTTTCAATTCGTGAGATCTGCAATAGAAGTGGCTATAAATTATGTTTAGCGTATCTCAATTATCCGACGACCAGAAAAAGCAGATAGAAGCGTGGGCTGCAGATGGTGCCCAGCTTCCTGGTATTCAGAAAATGATCCAGGAGGAATTTAAAATGAAGATCACCTATATGGACACTCGTTTTCTTGTGTTAGACCTAGGGATCGAGTTGGTTAAAGAAGAGTTGGTTGAAGAACCTGCAGTGGCTGAGGAAGTCAAAGTAGCGGCGGGGGTTGTCGACGCAACGGTCGATGAAATCGAACGACCAGGAGCTCTGAAATCGGGGTCAGCTACCTTCAGCGATGGTGAAAAAGCCATGTGGATGATCGATCAAGAAGGTCGCCTTTCCATCGATCCGGAAACGCCAGGCTACGAAGTTGGCGAGGAAGATCTGATCAAATTTCAAGAGAAGCTCCGCGATATGCTTGCTTAGTAGCAAGTAGCAAGTATCTAGTATCTTGGTAGATGGAACGATGAAGCTAAGTAGTTCGTCTCAAAGTTTACCAAAATATACTTAACTATGTGCCATCAGGCTAAGTGGTATAAAACTGCCCCACGTGAGCACTCTTCATTGAAGAGTCTACTCTGGAAGTTCCCCGCCGTGTCGGATGTCGGTGGCAGTTTCCATGTAAACGACATCTTCTGCGATGTTTACTGACAGGTCGCCCACGCGTTCGAGCCAGCGGGAAATGAAAACTAGGTGGAGGTAGGATTTGTATGCCACGCCTTCACCTTCGAGACATTTGGTGAGTTGCTTGGTCGCTTTTTTATGAAGCTTGTTAAGCTCAGGATCCGCCCCAATGACTTTCATGGCAAGTTCTTGGTTGCCGTCAGAATAGGCAGTGAGCGCGTCAGTCAGCATATTGTTCGCGTGCTTATAAAGGGGTTCTATGAGTGACACCTCTGTAAGTTCAGGAGTACGAATAAGCTTACGACTGCGCTTCGCGATGCTGACGGCGTGGTCAGAGATACGCTCGATGACGTTAGTGATCTTCATCGAAGCTACCACCACCCGGAGGTCGCTAGCGAAGGGGCGGTACCTAGACATCAACATGACGCCATCTTCATCAATCGAGATCTCAAGTTGGTCAACGTCTTCGTCTTCTGCGATGACTTTATTGCACAGTTCTGTATTGCGCTCGAAAAGACCTTGAATTGAATTTTCAAGGTTCTGCTGAGCAAGGCAGCCGATATTGATTGTCTTTTCTCTGAATGCCTTGAGCGCCGTATTAAAGTCGCTGAGGATGTGTCCGCCAGTTTGCATAGTGTTAGAAGTGGGTGAGTTGTTAAAATTAGCCGAATCGGCCAGAGATATAATCTTCAGTTTGTTTGACAGTAGGGTTGGTGAAGATCTTGCTGGTGTCGCCGTACTCAATCAGCTCGCCGAGGTAGAAGAAAGCGGTGTGGTCTGAGATGCGGCTCGCTTGCTGCATGGAGTGGGTGACAATGACGATAGTAAAGTCACGCCTGAGGTCCGAAATAAGCTCTTCGACCTTTGCTGTAGCGATTGGGTCCAGGGCAGAGCAAGGTTCGTCCATCAGGATGACTTTAGGCTTAACTGCTGTGGTTCTGGCGATACAAAGACGTTGCTGCTGGCCGCCAGAAAGTCCGAGAGCTGAATCTTTGAGCCGGTCTTTCACTTCCTCCCAGAGTGCCGCTCCTTTGAGTGCGGTTTCGACAGCTTCATCGAGTACACCTTTGTTTTTGATGCCTTGGATACGAAGACCATAAGCAACGTTCTCGTAAATCGATTTTGGGAAGGGATTGTACTTCTGGAAGACCATACCAACTTGCTTACGAAGTTCGATCGCGTCGACATCTGGAGCGTTGATGTCCTGGCCCATTATATTGATAGAGCCGCGAGTGATCTTGGTAGTATCGACTAGGTCGTTCATCCGGTTGATACAGCGTATGAGGGTGGACTTGCCACAACCAGAGGGCCCAATAAAGGCAGTGACCTTCTTTTCTGGGCAGTTAAGAGAGACTCCTTTTATCGTTTCTGTTTTCCCGTGATCATAACTAAAACCAAGGTCATCGATATGTATCAGTGCTGGGTCATTGGAGACGTCTTGAGGTGTGGATGCGGTTACCATTTGATGCGTTTGCGGATGCGGCTACGAAGAACCATGGATAAGAGTGAGAAGCCCATAACGAGTAAGAGGAATACGAGGATAGAGCCGTATTGCATTGGCTTTACGTATTCGCTGTCTGGGAATTTTGCGAGTGTATAGATGTGAAAAGGCAGAGCTTGCACAGACTGCGTCAGGAACGACCAAAACCCTTCTTCAGCAAGTATTTCAGTGGGTAGCATACTTTTATCACTGGCTGCTGCGGTGAGCATGATAGGTGCAGTTTCACCAGCAACTCTAGTAATGCCTAACACGGAAGCCGTGAGAACACCCGGCATGGCGTAGGGAAGGACGGCGGTGCGGATGGTCTGCCAGCGGGTGGCTCCGAGAGCAAATGCTGCTTCGCGGAAGCCTTTAGGGACGGCGCGAAGACTTTCTTCACAGGCAGTGATGATAACTGGGAGTACCATGATTGCTAGAGTACAGCCACCTGCTAGGAGTGATTGTTCCCACCCTTCAAAGCTGATATAGCCGCTACCGACCGAAAATGCGAAGATGCTGCGGTCGGCTATTTCTGTGACGTAGTTAGGAGCCATGTAGCAAAATACACCCCAGCCGAAGAGGGCGTATACGATGGATGGGACGCCAGCTAGATTAAGAATAGCGAGGCGAATGATAGACATGAGCTTGCCTTGGCCACAATATTCGCTGAGGTAGACAGCGGCCGAGACTCCTATGAAAAGTGCTATTCCCATACAAATGATGACGAGTAGTGCGGTGCCTAACAGTGGTCCAAGAATACCACCGCCACTGGCAGTGTAGTTATGAACGTCATTGACTACGGCATTTGGATTGGCTTCCACCCAAGCGTCGAACTTTGTTTGAGTCATCGAGTACTTAGTACCATGATCGTCGTGCCAGACGGTGAGGATCTGAGGGCTTTCGGTGAAGAACTCGGTATTGATAAAGGGGGCTTCACTTTTCACTAGTGTCGGCACGCCCTTGATGAATATATCACTAAAGATAAACAGCGCACAGGCGATAATAATATAGGTGGCCAGTCGCAGGCAGTTGATGCCGAGCGTTTCCTTGCGCTGGAACCATCCCTTTTGCTTTGTGAAAGGGTTAGTTTTGGGAGTTGATTGAATGGATTCGCTCATAAGCTTAGGCTTTTTTACGGTTAAGGATGCGCTGGCAGAGGGTGTTGATAGTGAGTGAAATCATGAACAGCACGAGCCCGACCATGAAGAGGCCCTCCCACAGAATCGAGCCGGGGGCTGCCTCACCATTTTCAGAGGCTATGATGCCTGTCATGGTGTGGACCGACTGGCCGATGACGTCGAATCCGGCAGTGAAGTCAGGCATTTTAGCCATATTTCCAGCAACTAGCAGAACCACCATAGTTTCCCCTATAACCCGGCCGAAGCCTAACATTATGGCAGCAATGATACCTGACGTGGATGCTGGGACGATGACTTTGAGCGTGGTTTGAAGCTTACTAGCTCCCATTGCTAGAGAGGCCTCAGAATGTGATTTTGGGACATTGTTGAGGGCATCCTCGGCGAGTGTGAAAATGGTAGGTGAGGCCATGAAGGCGAGCAAGATTCCAGCGAGCAAGACATTGAGTCGATCGGTGATAGGGAATCCAGGAATCCATTGTAGCCATGCTACTTGACTGATGTCCTTGAGCAACCCTGCTACTACGAGTACGCCGAATAGGCCGAGTACAACAGAGGGGATGGCCTGAATGAACTCGATCATTGGTTTGAGTAAACCAGCTTCGCGCTTATTGGCGAATTGGTTGACATAAATAGCAGCACCGATGGCTAGGGGGACGGCAAAGCACATGGCGACTGCCGAGATAAGTAATGAGCCTGTAAAGAGTGGGACGATCCCAAAGAGGCTCTGGCGGCTACTGCCTGTGTTCCAGACTGTCCCGAAAAAGAAAGCTTTGAGGCTGTCAAGTGTGGTGAGTTCCTTATCGTGTCTCCAATCTTTGAGGATTTCTCTATTCTCGGAAATGATGGGGTCGAATTCGACTAAAAGCTTTTTTGCCAGAGCTACAGAGTCTTTGGCCTCTTGTGTGGTGATGTTGCCAACTGGGATCTTGGAAAGGCCAGCTCTGAGTTCTTCCTTCATGGTGCCGACTGTGGCATCGTGCTTCTTGAGTAATGCGTAGATCGGCTGGATGCGGGCATCAGTGTCTATTCCGACAATCGTTGATTTGGCGGCAGTGATTTGCACTTTGCGTTTGGCTACTTCCTTGGCAGAGGCACCAGCTTTTTGGATTTTTTCTAAGCCCGCTGTCAGGGTTCTGACTGAATTTTTGTGTTGCCGATTTTTTTTGAGAATTCCAAAGGTTGCGATCGCATTTTGTTCGATTTCAGAGTGCAGGTCGTTGAGAGGATCTGCCGAGGCCTTACAATGTTTAAGTGCTTTGCCGTAGTCCCCCATTTGGCTACTGATATCGCTATTGATAGCTGCGATGGCTACGGGAGTGGTGTAGTCGTCTAGCGCGTATTGCTGGGCGTAGGCTATCGCCTGAGCGAGAACGTCTTCTGAAATGCTTTCGAGATTTTCGATACGTAACTTCACCGGGGCAAGAAGCTCTGCCGCTGGGAAGGCACGACTGGCGGTATCGATCTTTATCTTCAATTTCAAGGCCGAAGCTGTTTTCTCAGGGCCTTCGTCAAGGTCGAGGTAGGCATCGACATCGTCTTCTAGATCGTCATCGACGAGTGCTTCTAGTTCTTCGTAGACGTATATCACCGCTTCTTGTTGGCCAAACCTTTGGCGCTTTTCGTGGACGAAACCGGTGTTGAGGATGTTGTAGATCCCCTGGTGTCCTTTGGTCTCGTTGGCAATGACGTTTGAGAGTTCGATACCCGAGAGTCGGGCTTCGGTGAGCTCGGTTTTGTAATGTGGGACAAAGCCGATTGCTGACTTCCAGAGGAATAGGCAGATGAAAAGAAGGAAGAGAATAGCGAGGTAGGCATTGCCACCAAAAAAACCTTTGACGAGACCATCCGTACCAAAGTTGAGACCCATCATGCGGAAGCCTCGTTTTCTCTGGAAGAGTGATTTCTGCGCACTTTTACTCGAGGCCATTTTCTCGGGTGTTGTGCTTTTAGGATGTTCAGTGTGGGTCACGGCGAACTCTTAGGTGCTGAGGGTGCTGGGGAGAAGAGAGCAAGTGTGTCACTTGTGACACATGGCTGAATTTTAAAGCCACCTGACTTGGCTCACCTGGGCTTTGGCTGCGACCGATTGATAAATCGGCCTTAAGTTTCTAACAGATCGTATGGTAGCGATACCAGATGGAATAAAGGCTCTTCACGCGCTATGCATGATGGTTAGAGGTGACAAACCCGACGAAAGAAGGCTTTGAAGGTGTGTGAAAACCATAAATATCAAGGCCTTATATGCTTTCGAAGGGTATGTCGTTGACGAGATTGAGTGTGCCGAGAGTTTCGCACAAGTAAAACTCCGCTTCGATAAGCGGATTCCCCCCAAATGTCCACGCTGCCATGGAGTTCTCCCCAAGAAAAAAATGGGGAAAAGTTGTGTCATGGATAGTCCGCTTGCTCACTTGAATACTATCTGGATACTCTTCCCTACAGTTCAAGGCCGATATCCTAACTGCTTACATTATGTGACCTCTCGTCCCAAGGATTTTCACCCGACGAAAAAAGCGACCTGGAGGTATATGAGACAGATAAGTTCGTGGGCTAGCCTCGCTTCATACAATCAAGTTGGCAACATGTTCGGCATCTCATCCTCCTCTGTTAGAAGCTACGATCAAGCTGTTCTTGAACGCGATACACCACCACCCAATTTAGACGGCATTAGAGCCCTACTTGTTGATGAAAAAAGTGTCAGAAAGCAACACAACTATGTGACGGTGGTTCTCAACGCGGATACGGTCGAGCTGCTACACATGCAGGAAGGCTAGAAGGGCGAGAGCCTTGCTGTCTTCCTGAGATCTTTATCCGAAGATCAAAAACGCTCAATTCAAGCATTGGGAATGGATAGAGGCGGTGCCTACAAACGTTCGGTGGAGCAAAACCTGCCTAATGTAGCAATCGTCTTTGACCGTTTTCACCTCGTTATGAACGTCAACCAAGCCGTGGGTGAAACCCGAAGAATTGAATGGAATAAGGCCTCAAAAGAAGACAAGAAGTTCATCAAAGGTGGGCGATTTTTACTACTAACAAATGCTTCGAATCTGGCTGAGAAAAAGCAACCGAAACTCCAAGAACTAATGGCTGCTAACCAATCCCTATCAACAGCCTATTTACTCAAGGAGCAGTTTCAATCAGTCTATCACTACAAGAGCGAGGGATGGGCGAAACGGTATCTGTTGCAGTGGTGTGCACTGGCTCAGGAGAGCGAGTTAAAACCATTCGTTAGACTAGCCAAGGGCTTCATCAAATCGGCTAAAGAAATCGTCT
>JBLHPP010000035.1:0-13587 GCA_047624385.1 Crocinitomicaceae bacterium | reverse complement strand
GCGTGATTTTTATCACCGAGATCGATGCCGATAGTGAGTGGGGGTATTTTTGTTTTCATAAGACGGGTAGTATAACACATGACGGACTAAATTGCCTATCACTACCTTCTCATCATATCTTGTTAGTCCAATGGTGCGAGACGGGAGGCGTATTGCGCGGCCTCATCCTTGGGCATTTTCGGTAGTAGGACACGAAGTGTATGGTTCCCATGCATCATACCATTCTTTAAATGCATCCAATCAGTTACTTCGTCTAACTCCGCTTCATACTCTTGGCCTTCAGTTATATTGGATACGGTCTGAGCTGGGGCTTCGATAGATCCTATAAATTTTCCACCGACATATTTAGTGTCTGAGAGCCAAAAGTGTTCGTGGTCATTACCGTCTGACACACGAATTTTCACTGTGAATTCATCAAGTTCATCGGCAAGAAACTGATCTAAAACCTTTGGTAATCTCTCCCGAGCATGTGCAATAGCTGTTTCCATCTCTTCATCTCCGGAGCGTACGCTTACTATGCTCAAATCACGAACAGCCTGATTCAAAACCCACTCGATAAAAAGGTGTAGATCAACTTCTGGACCACTACCCAGATTAAGAAATTTCTCACCAACTAACTCCTCAATTGTAGAGCCTTCGCCACTTGCCAAGGCCACAAAATATCGGGAAGGAGCCGAATCAATAGCCTCCTTCGTCCACTCTCCGCCTTCTGGTGGTCCGAAAACAGCAGCCGAAAAATGTGGTTCACCTTCACAGGTAGGAGTCGGTAACGTGATTACAACGAGTAGATGATCTTCTTCTCGTAGAACAGTCACATCAAGTCCTGTGGAGTCAATCATCTCTTTTTTTGCGATATTAGCTTGGCCAAACTTAATCCAAGATCTAGACAAAACTCCAACCGCATCATCAGAAGCCATAGCATTGATAAATCCAGAACGGACTTCTTGAATAGTAGTAGGTATATATGTCTTGGCAAAATGAACCTTCAATGGGTGAGGTCCTTCTCGCTGAGTCTTCTTTCGAAATATGTTAAACATGGTATATTGGGTATAGGTTATTTAGCCGAACAGTATTTATTCGTATGACCTACGGATGGGATATCAGCAGTTTGATCATTTGGGATTCTAGCGAGGGAACCATTGAGCTGTCTAGGATTTTTTTAGGATGAGTGTGTCTATCAGGGATTTTTTAGTATGTTCTGATGGGATGAGCTCCCTTGCTGATATCACTTTTTAAAATCGGCCCTAGGAGAAGAGGTAAATATGGAATCGAGAATTTAGAATTGTCTGAACACTCTAGTCTGAATGCTTCCATCCCCTTTCATCACCCAAGCCTTTGACCTCTCTCCTTTGACCTCCCTCCTTTTAGCATTTTTCGTGTGTTTCGCGGTAGGATATTTCTATCAAGTGGATAGATCATCTTTAGGTGTCGGGCCGATTCGTGATCGGCTCCTTCGGAGGCATTTTTTCTAACCTGCTAAACGGCAGGCGTCGCTAGGGCTACGGCTGCTGGCCATGATGTTTACGCGCCTTCGGCGGGGTAGTCGCTTCGCTCCAATCGAGAATTTAGAATTACAGACGGTCGGGATATGTCGCTTTGCTCCAATTAGAAATTGTCTGAAAACTGAACACTCTAGTCTGAACGCTTCTTTCCCGTTTCATCGTTCAAGTCTTTCCCTTCTGTCCTTCCCCACATTTCACTATGTGACTGGTGAACTGGGTAGTGCGCAGTGTAGAAATTCCCCTTTCCTAGCCTTGCATATCCTAGATTCTCTTAGCAGACTATCGCGATGAAATCTGAGCAGCAACGCCAGCCAGTGGAATGCGAGTTTATGCCGAATGATTATTTCGCGAAACTCGATCCCTCAACTATCTTCGACAGCGATCAACCACTCGAGGTTGACCTCGGCAGTGGTGATGGCTCGTTCATTATTGGCATGGCAGCTCACTTCCCAGAGCGCAACTTTCTAGGAGTCGAGCGCTTGCTCGGCCGGGTAAAGCGCGTTTGCCGCAAGGCTAAACAAGGAGGCCTCAACAACTGCAAGACACTTCGGCTTGAATCAAAATACGTGATCGAATGGTTGTTCCCAGAAAACTCGATCGACCGTATCCACCTACTTTGCCCAGATCCGTGGCCAAAAGCACGTCACCACAAAAACCGCCTCGTGCAACAAGGTTTCCTTGCAGCGCTCTATAAGGCACTCAAGCCCGGTGGTGAGTTTTGCTTCAAAACCGACCACGAAGAATACTTCGAATGGGTAGAAGAAGAAGTCAGAACGTTCCAAAAACTCGAGCGACTTGAGTGGCCAGAAGATGCATTCTTCTATCCAAAGACAGATTTCCAACTCCAGTGGGAAGCCGAGGGAAAGGTCGTCGAGCGCGCTCGCTTTCGTAAACCTTTTTAGAGAATTTAGAATTTAGAATATTTACCTAACACTCTACGGCTGAGCCGTGGCACCGTCATGAAACTAGACAACATTAGCAAGTACCGCCCATTCCCACCCGTAAAACTGACCGACCGTACCTGGCCAGATCAACAGATCACCTCTGCTCCGATCTGGTGCTCTGTCGACCTACGAGATGGCAACCAATCTCTACCCCAACCTATGTCGGTGGAAGAGAAGCTCGAATTCTTCGAACTCCTTTGCCAGATTGGTTTCAAACAAATCGAGATCGGCTTTCCATCGGCTGCTGATACCGAGTTCAATTTCTGTCGCCGCTTGATCGAAGAGAACCGTATCCCTGAGGATGTGACCATCCAAATTCTGGTACAAACCCGCGAGCACCTCATCCGCCGTTCCTTCGCAGCGATCAAAGGAGCGAAACGTGCGATAGTGCACATTTATAATTCCACTTCCCCGCTGCAGCGCCGCGTTACCTTTAGCGACGCTTCACGCGAACAGATCCGCGACATTGCTATTTCCGGAGCCGAGTTGGTAAAAGAACTCACTCCAACGATCCCTGAAACTGACGTCATCCTTCAGTATTCTCCAGAGTCATTTTCCGATACTGAGTTAGATTTCGCGCTCGAGTGCTGCAATGCAGTCATCGACATCTGGCAGCCGACTCCTGAGAAGAAAATGATCATCAACCTACCGGACACAGTCCAGTGGGCCACCCCTAACATCCACGCCGACCAGATCGAATGGATGTGCCGAAATCTATCCAAACGCGACTCTCTCCTCGTCTCGCTCCACACGCACAACGACCGCGGCACAGGAACTGCGGCTACTGAACTAGGCCTCATGGCTGGCGCTGACCGCGTGGAAGGAACACTCTTCGGTAATGGCGAGCGCACGGGCAACCTCGACATCGTCACCGTGGCTCTGAACATGAACTCCCACGGGATTCCAACAGGGCTTGATTTTAGTGATCTTTCATCGATCCGAATTGTTTACGAGCGCGTCACCCGTATGACAGTCTCTGACCGCTCGCCCTATGCTGGCGAGCTGGTCTTCACAGCTTTCTCTGGCTCCCACCAAGACGCCATCAAGAAAGGTCTCGACCGCCGTAAAAAAGAACGCGCGGAACAAGCCGATCTCGCATGGGGAGTCCCCTATCTCACCATCGACCCTGAGGATGTCGGGCGCTCTTACGAGGCGATCATCCGTATCAACTCACAGTCAGGTAAGGGCGGCGTAGCCTACATCCTTGATCGCGAGCACGGATTTGACCTTCCAAAAACGATGCACCCACAGGTTGGCAAAAGCATTTACGAGCTTGCCGACTCACAGAGTAAAGAACTAGACGCTGCTGAAATCCGTGAGGCCTTCTTTGAGCACTTCGTCAATGTCTCGCAGCCACTCCAACTCATCGAGTACCAACTCGACCAAAGCAATACTACAGCGGGCCAAGTAGTCTGCCACGCTCGCATCATAGTCGATGGTGTAGAAAAAGAAATTTCAGGTGAGGGTAACGGTCCAATCAACTCTTTCGTTCATGCCCTTGAGACTGGAGGTCTGAAGGACTTCACCCTCACTGATTACCGCTCTCATGCCATCCGTGGCGGCTCAGACTCAGACTCTGCAGCCTACATCCAGCTACGCTCAGATAAAAACAAGGAAATGCTCTGGGGCTGCGGCGTGGATCCATCAATCGAAATGGCCGGCCTCAAATCTCTCGTAAGCGCCTATAACCTCTTACACGGATAACTCTATGATCGAATTTAAACTCTTTGGCATCCCAATCCGAGTGGAGCCAGTATTCTGGCTCACACTCGGATTTATCGGCCTCATTTCATTCCAACCTGAATCTAGTGAAGGAATACTCATAGTTGCTCTATTTATTATAGCAGGTTTCATCTCGATTCTTATTCACGAAATGGGCCACGCCTTGATGATAAAGCGCTATAAACTACCTACCCAAGTAGTGCTATCCAACTTTGGAGGTTACGCCACTTACCCAGCTGGAATCTTAGACCGCAAGCAGTCGTTCCTGGTAACGGCCGCTGGACCAGGGCTTCAAATCCTCGTCGCCTTTGTATTAGAGTCATTCTTACCCTCCTTTAATCTTCAAGGACATGCTCTTTTCTTTGCCTTTATATTCATCCAGATAAGTTTTCTCTGGGCGGTCTTGAACTGCTTACCAATCCTACCACTCGATGGTGGACACATGCTAGGCTCCATCATGGGACCACGCCGTAAAGCTGCCGTCCACCTGACTGGGATTATAGTGGCCGCACTTGCAGGGCTATACGCACTTACCGTTGGTAGCATATTCGGCGCTATCTTCATGGGCATGTTCGCTTACCAGAATTACCAAGCTTGGCAGCAAACTAATACCACTTAGTGAATCAAAAGAGACTAATGCTGGAGTGATTTTTTGATCCATCAAGGCTAGACGAGGGAGTGGTCCGAGCACCATGACTGAGGATAAACGCCGATTTATCAAGAAGTGCCCAGCACTCAAGCTTTCCGCGTAGCGCATTTCCCTAAAGCCCTCAAAAAGAACATTTGTCTCTTTGGTTTTGCTAAGTGGGATAAGAGCTAAAAGCTCTCTCTACATTTACAAAAAATGGCCTCACAGCGTATCCACTGTGAGGCCATTTTATTTTAAAGATTTTGGTTTAACCAGCTTGATGCATGTGCACGTCTTGCTGTGGGAATGGAATGGATATATTCGCCTTATCGAAGGCCTTCTTCACATTCTCAATCACGGAGAAGTTTACGGTCCAATAATCGGCTGCATTCACCCAAACTCGGACGGTAAAGTTCACTGAGCTATCTGCGAGTTCACCGACAACGATGAATGGCTCGCGGCCGTCTTGATCAGTGATGATCGCTGAGTTTTCTGCAATAACCGACTTGAGCACCTCGCGTGCTTGGTCGATGTCATCTCCATAACCGATACCGAAAGTGAAATCAACACGACGCTCAGGCATGGTGGAATAGTTCACCATAGAGTCGTTAGAAACCTTCCCATTCGGCAGATGGATCATCTTGTTATCTGGAGTGAGCAAGATGGTCTGGAAAATCTGAATTTCTTTCACACAGCCAGTGAACCCTTGTGACTCGATAACATCACCTACGTTGAATGGGCGGAAAATAAGTAGCATCACTCCACCAGCAAAGTTTTGTAAAGTTCCGCTCAGAGCCATACCGATCGCTAAACCCATTGCTGCGAAGATAGCTGCAAATGAAGTCGCCTCAACGCCCACTGTACTAATAGCAGAAACCGCGACTCCGACCTTGATCAGAGTGGCAACCAGCTTGCAAATAAAGGGCTTAACTGTAGCATCCACTCCTTTTTTATCGAGCTGCTTGCCAACTAAGACACCGATCCAGCCCGCGACTTTCCAGCCGACGGCTAGAGTGATGAGAGCCAATAAAACCTTCCCACCCCATTCAGCTGCTGAAGCTGTGAGGATGGACATATCAAATGCGACTATAAGCGTATTCATTGCTCAGCGATATAGCTGCTAGCAAAAGGAAATCCACATTAATTTTAAAACGAGTGATTACTTACTATTTATTTTCAGACCGCATTTCGGCTAAGACCTCAGACATGTCCTCAAGCTTATCCCATATGTCTTTTAGAAAATAGAGCGGAGCTCCACAACGCACAGCCATCGCAATGCAGTCGCTCGGACGGGCGTCGAGTTCGATAATTTTACGCTCCATCACTTCATTTTTAGCCTCTAGGAAAATTCTGGCAAAATACACTTCACCTTCCACTTTCACGATCAAAGCACGCATCATACGAGCGCCCATTGCCTTTAAACTATCGGTAAACAGGTCGTGGCTTAGTGGTCTTGGCGCTGGTTCATTCGCCAATGCCATATTGATAGAAGCTCCGATCGAGGGGTCTACATAAAAGACAATCACCTTATCCCCGTCACCGAGGAAAACAGCACACCCAGCTTGGGTTGGCATCAGCGCTACCGGCTCTACTCTTACTACATCTTGAGGCATAATTATTTTTATTTATACTTCGCGTGCGAGGTATTTACGAGACTGAACAACATACTTTTCCGCCCAATGCCTCACCTTAGCTTGATCCGCGAGATCCATAGTTTTCACGACTCTAGCAGGTGAACCCACCACGAGTGATCCAGGAGGAATCACGGTGCCACTGGTAACGAGAGCATTGGCACCAATAATCGAGCGCTCGCCAATCACTGCTCCATCTAAAATACAGGACCCCATACCAATAAGAACTTCATCCTTCACTGTCGCCGCGTGGACAATCGCACCGTGACCAACAGTCACGTATTCACCTATGTAGGTCCCAAAATCATCCGAAAGGTGAATCACTGCATTGTCTTGCACGTTAGAACGAGGCCCAATCACAATTTCATTAATGTCACCACGCAATGTCACATTATACCAAATACTCGCTTCTTCCCCGATAGTCACACGGCCAATCAAATCAGCACTCGCTGCAATAAATGCGCTGGAATGCACCTCCGGTAAAAACTCCTCATAAGACTCAATCGCCATGTCCCCAATCTATGCAACATCGGCATTCTCACAATGATTTTCTACACTTCCCTTGCTCTTGAGCTATTTCTGGGCGAATCTATGCCGTTCCTCTCGCTTCCTTAGCGGTAGGCCGCTCTATATTTATGTACGAATCTCTTACAGTCATTGGCATCATCATCATCGGGGTGGCCCTTCGATCCTGCCGACGCCGTATCTTCAGAAAGATTGGAGCACTCGTCTACCTGCTAGCCAGTGGCACCATCGTCTACTTTATTTCAGGTAATATCCCACTCTCGATCGCCTCTATTTTCGCTTGGTTTTTCCTTCCTTGGATTGAACTCGGTTCGCGGGTTCGTAAGCTACGGCTACCGCTTGATAACCAGCTCAACGAGGAAAGAAGCCCCCGGCTCCAGCAATTTCCAGAAGCAGCGCATAATATTGACGAGCTAGAAACTCTCGAATTCGAACACAGCTCAGACTACAGCTGGGAATGGGCCGGGTCAGCCCAACACTATAGCTTCTATTGGCACCCAGAAGAACGCGCGGTCGTCACCATCTGCCTCTGCAAACAAGCTAATATTGCATTTTCCTACGTCACGATTTCCTCCCGCGCCTGCGATGGCAAGATCTACCGCACCAGTAACTTTCCATTCTCGCCAACTTTAAAGAATACCCCCAGTGTGCGCTGGAACCAAATCGCATGCTGCCATTGTTCGTTGAAGGAATCACTCGAATGCCATAAGCAATTCATCAAAAAGAAAGGGGGCTCGCTCGACAATCTCATGATGCCTGACCCAGACATCCTTAACGAGGAAGTTGAGAATGATATGCGCGACCAAATCCGCCACAATATCGATTCAGGCATCATTTCCGTCACAGAGAATGGCAAGTTTCGTTATTCCTTCCGTGGGCTTTGTTTTCTGTGGAAACAGTTCATCAAGGACATGATTCGTTTGAGCTAGCCTGGGAGGCATTTATCTCATCTCCGTTCTGGCCATACTAACAATCTCCCATACACTGACACTATGAATACAGAATCATCGAATACCACGCCCGCTAGGAATATCATCCTAGTCGGTTTTATGGGTTCGGGAAAGTCAACTATAGGGCGCGAACTCGGCAAGCTACTCAGCTACCCACTGATCGATACCGACAGTAAAATCGAAGAACTTGAGAAGCTCAGCGTTGCTGACATTTTCTCCCTGAGAGGCGAGAGCTATTTTCGTAATTGCGAGACTCAAGCGGTCGATCAACTCATCAACGACGGAGTCACCCATCACATAATAGCCACTGGCGGCGGGCTCCCGGTGAAAGAACAAAATCGGCCGCTGTTACGTGAGCTTGGTTACGTAGTTTGGCTCGATGCGAAGACCGACACTCTACTAGAGCGCACATCGCGCAATAGTAAGCGCCCATTACTGCAAACCGATAACCCCCGAGAAACCATCGAAAAAATGCTCAACCAACGTAACGCAATTTACAAAGAAGTCTCTCATCTACGCCTCCAAACATCAGGTCTCAATATAGCGGAGACAGCTCATGGTATTCTCGAGAGTGCCAGATACTTTTTTGGACATTCCTAAAGACTCGATTACGGTTGCATCTAGGCTCTGAGTGTGAAGAATCCTCGCTCGCTCTATTACCCCGCCAAAGCTCACCGCAACAAACACCAAACATGGCACTCCTAAAACAATTTTCTGACTCTAAAGGACGCATCGCATTTGATCTAGTCCGCAAGGAAATCAAGCAGGTAGAAAAGCAGATCTCTGAGCAGGTCAAAGCTTTTGATACTGAGGTGGAGCCATACATCGACTACATCTGTAACACGAGCGGGAAACGCATCCGCCCAGCCCTTGCAATCCTCGCTGGTGGAGCGCTCGGTAAAATCTCTGACGATAACCTCAAAATTGGTGTCATCTTTGAACTCATTCACATGGCCACTCTGGTCCACGATGACATCATCGATGAAGCCGATACCCGCCGCAAAGTCCCCACACCAAATGCGAAGTGGGGCAACGGCATGGCTGTACTTTTAGGTGATGCTCTATTTTCTCATGCTCTCTTGCTCGCTACCGAGTTTGGCAGCATCGATATCTGTCGTAAGGTGGGTACCGCATCCCGCGAAGTATGCCAAGGGGAAGTCATCCAGACTCAGCGCCGCTTTGACCTTAGCCTAACAAAGGAAGAATATTTTCGTATTATCGCCATGAAGACAGGCGCATTGTTTGCCGCCTCAGCTGGTATATCATCCTCACTATCAGGTGCAGATGCTGAGACTGAAGCCAAAATCTACGACTACGGCCTGAAGCTAGGTACAGCATTCCAGATTTACGACGACTGCCTTGATCTAGTCGGGTCAGAGGATCAAGTGGGGAAAACTCTGCGCACCGACCTTGAAAAAGGTAAGCTCACACTCCCGCTTCTCAATCTTCTAGAAACTGCTCCAAATAGCACAAAAAAGCAGCTTCAGAAAAACATTAAAGACCAGCAACCGCTCGACTTTGAGGGACTAGTGGGAGCTGTTGCATACTCTGCCGCAATCGAATCATCACTCGACACGGCCGCTGCAATGCTTGATGAAGCACGAGATAATCTCAATTGTCTAGAAGACAATAACTACACTAAAGGGCTACTAGAAATCACTGGCTACCTAGAAGGTTTGATTAGTAAGTGCCGTAGCTAACCTCCCCAACTATGTCTAAAAGTAGACTCATCGGCGGCTTCATAATCCTATCTGGATTTGTTGCCGCTTTTTTTGGACTTGCGGGTCTTTTAGCCGCTTTTATCCTATGGGTTCTAGGCACCGCTCTCTTCGCTCACTCATTTTTAAAATAAGCTCATCTTCCCAATGCAACAACAACCTCTCACACCAATTCAGAAAACTGATAACGACCACCTAAAATTGCTCGTCATCTTCCACTATATCTATGGTGTATTCTCCGCCTTGGGCATTCTCTTCATAGGCCTACACTACTTCATTATGAGTAGCTTCCTCCGCAGCCCTCAAGTGATGAGTGAATTTGAGAAAAACGCTAGCTCAGAAATTCCTTTCACCCCAGAGACATTCATCGACCTATTCGTCTGGTTTTATATCCTTATGGGACTCTCCATGATCGGGATTGCGACACTCAACATCCTCTCCGCACGATTTATTACGCTGCGAAAAAACCGGACCTTCTCAACGGTGACCGCGGGAATCAACTGTCTACATATGCCTTTGGGAACTGCCCTGGGCGTCTTCACATTCATCGTACTTTTTAGAGATTCAGTACGACGCACCTACGAAAAGATAACAGAGAGAATTGTATAAGACCTCTCTAGCAGATGGTTCTTTGCACATTACCAGAGGTTGCTTAGAATATTGAATAATTTCCACCACTATTCCTCTTACCTGATATGACAAAAAAAGAATTCTGTGACCTCGACTGTTTCATGCAAGGACTTGTACGCCGCAACCCAGCTGAACCCAACTTCCATCAGGCTGTCCACGAGGTCGTCGAGAGCGTCATGCCCCTCGTCTATGATTCTAAGAAATACAGAGACGCTAGCATCCTAGAGCGCATGACTGAGCCAGACCGCATCATCACGTTCCGCGTCACATGGGTGGATGACTCTGGCAACGTCCGCGCCAACCGGGCATGGAGAGTGCAGTTCAACAACAGCATCGGCCCCTACAAAGGCGGTCTTCGCTTCCACAAAGATGTCGATCTCGACACTCTCAAGTTCTTAGGTTTCGAACAGACCTTCAAAAACTCACTCACTGGACTGCCAATGGGTGGAGCTAAGGGAGGATCAAATTTCAATCCAAAAGGTAAAAGTGACGCGGAAGTCATGCGCTTCTGCCACGCTATGATGACCGAACTCCAACGGCATATTGGCGAAGACACAGATGTTCCAGCTGGTGACATCGGTGTCGGTGGCCGTGAACTAGGATACCTATTTGGCCAATATAAGAGACTTAATAACCGTTTTGCTGGAGTGCTCACAGGCAAAGGTCTTTCCTTTGGCGGCAGCGCCGGTCGCAAGGAAGCTACAGGTCACGGAGCGGTCTACTTCCTCAGAGAAATCCTCCAACACCGAGGTGAAGGGCTAGAAGGAAAGACGGCCATCGTTTCAGGCTCGGGTAATGTCGCGCTTTACGCTATTGAAAAATTAGAAGAGCTAGGCTGTATGACTCTTACGGCCTCTGATTCATCAGGCTTCATTTACGACCCCTGTGGTATTAGCGGAGAAAAGCTCAATTTCCTTAAAGACCTCAAAGAAGTCCGCCGTGGTAGAATCCACGAGTACGCTGACAAGTTTGGCTGCGAATTTCACGCGGGGAAACGCCCATGGGCAGTGAAAGCCGACTATGCTCTCCCCTGCGCGACTCAAAACGAAGTCGATGAAGCCGATGCTAAAGTGATGGTGGCCAATGGTCTACAGGTTCTCATCGAAGGAGCCAACATGCCCACTACTGCCGAGGCTGTGGCAACACTTCAACAAGGTGGCGTCATATTTGGCCCAGCCAAAGCTGCAAATGCTGGTGGTGTTGCGGTCTCTGGCCTAGAACAAAGTCAGAATGCTCTTCGCATTGCGTGGTCTCGCGAAGAGGTAGACACCAGACTCAAGGGTATCATGGCCGGCATTCACGAGAAATGTATCCGCCACAGTCTAGAAGTTCACGGTACCATTGATTACGCCAAAGGCGCGAATATTGCTGGGTTTGTGAAGGTTGCTGATGCCATGGTCGCGTATGGGGCCATTTAATTTAGTCTACAAAGATGGAAGATGTGGGTTGTTTCGCCAGTATGATAAGGATGCTGAAAATAATTACCTCCGCCATACTCAGCCTTACCCTAGCCTTAACTTCTCAAGCAATTAGCAAAGAAGAACTGGTTAAGCGTCAGTGTAGGTCGATCCACTTAGGATACGCAAAATCAGTCGATGACCCATGCTATGCATATATTGATCTCAGCGTAGAGAAGTCCTCACCGGGCAGCTACTTCTGCGCTCTAGGATTTCATATGGGTTACATAGGAATGCAAGAACTCGCGGATGGTAAAAAAGTCATTATTTTTTCGGTATGGGAACCCAATAATGGAGAAGTTGAAAAAAATGTTCCAGAAAATATGCGAGTGAAACTCATACGTAAGGGCGAAGGTGTGCGCTCGTCCCGATTCGGTGGTGAAGGCACTGGCGGTCAAAGCTTTTACGATTACGATTGGAAAATTAGCGAAAAAGTCAGCTTCCTAGTGAAATCGATTCGTGTCAACGACACCACCACCCGCTACACTGGCTATTTCTATAATAACAAAGCTAAACGCTGGCAGCTCATGACCGAGTTTCAAACATTAGCCAAAGGCAAACAGCTCGGCAATGGCATCTACTCCTTCGTCGAAGACTTCCGCCGTAACCACGAATCAGCAAAAATTATCCGTAAAGCAAGCTACACCAATGCTTGGGCCTCGGCTGACGCGAAAGCTTGGCGGCCAATGCCAAAAGCACGTTTTACCGGCGATAGCACCCCATCCGAAAACGTCGATGCAGGTCAAATCAATCACGGCTTCTTTCTCCAAACCGGCGGTACAACCACCCAAACAACTTCTAAGCTTTGGAGCACTATCGAAACCACTCCGGCGCCCAAAAAATCGATCAAAGTTCTTCCTAAAGAATTGACGGATGCCTAATCCCAATCGGACAATTCAGACTCCACTCCCCTCCTACAAGAGCTCTATTAGCTCAGCGTTCATGAATGGATAATTGTCAGGTATCTCTAGATTCACTAGATGAGGTAGGTCTAGCTCGCGCTGATAGAGCACTGTGATTTTTCGCTTTTGCTCAGCCTCCATCACAAACACAAGGTCTGCCCAGGCCAGATCTTTAGCTGACACCTTTCTTTTAGCGACTTGGCTGAGTCCTGCAGAACGCACTACCATCCGTGGATCATCGCGGTAAATAACCTCACCAGTCGGGCTTCGCCACATGGGTTCTTATACCACCTAGCAAAACCAAAGAGACAAATGTTCTTTTTTGAGGGTTTTAGGAAAATGCGCTACGCGGAATGCTATAAGTGCTGGGCGCTTTCTTGATAAATCGGCGTTTCTTCTCAGTCATGTTGCTCCCTCCTACGCCAGAGGCTGTGCCGGGCAAGCTGCACCACTCCCTCGTCTAGCCTTGATGGATCAAAAATTCACTCCAACATTAGTCTCTTTTGATTCACTAAGTGGCCACTGACGTCAAAATAGCGTCACTCACACACCCGCCGTATGCACGTGAATTTTGTAGCCGGGAGCCGTTGTGATAGCACGCCTGCCGGTCGCTATTGAGAGAATAAAACGCCTACTAAGGAGCAGTACAGCACGAATAGCCAACCGTTCAACTCCCCTGCGATTAGCAACACTTACCCTAATCCTCGGTTATTCGGCTCCTTCGGAGGCGGAGGTCTTTAACTCTGCGCATCCGGCAGGCTCGGTTTCACCTCGGCTGCCGGCTACTATGTTTCGGCACCTTCGGTGACGTCGACACCTCTCTCGCACACCCCTCATTTCCAAGCCGTTTTATCCCTATTTTGAGGCGAATAACTAAGTGGTATAACTCAAAGAAATAGGGCCGCCCACATCATGTGGCCGGCCCCAAAAATTCCTAATTCCTAATTCCTAATTCCTAATCAGCCTACTTATCTTTAC
>JBLHPP010000034.1:0-13680 GCA_047624385.1 Crocinitomicaceae bacterium | reverse complement strand
TATGGAGTTAAATACGAAGGAGCATTTTTCGGTGAAAGCATGTTCAGTCGGAAGAGTGATGCTAGTAAGATAGCCTTGGTGTATTTGGTTGAGAAGCTGCGTGAGCAGGGGGTGCGCTTGTTGGACACCCAGTGGATGACTGAGCATTTGACTCAATTCGGAGGGCGGGAGGTCCCACGGGATGAGTATCTACAGCTCTTAGCTGACGCGATTGGGCCACCCGTGACGGAGACGAATAAACCTTAGTAAAATAAAAATTCAATGAATTGGGTAGAAATGACTTTACAAGAGGGGTGATTTCCGTATTTTCCGCCTCCCAAACAGGAATTTTTCCAGACATGAAAGTTTTATCATCACTAGCCTCAATGAAGCGCCGCCACGAAGACTGCCAAGTGGTCAAACGTAAGGGCACACTCTACGTCATCTGCAAGACGAACCCTAAGTTTAAAGCTCGTCAGGGCACTACACGAGCTACCAAGCTTTCTAAGAAGGGCGTCAAGTAATACATCTTCCGGGAAACCGGATATAACCAATTTTTAGCTTTCTTTCCAATTACTTGGAAAGAAAGTTTTTTTGTTTATGCTCGGAAATTAATGGATGCTATTAGTGTGTTGATGGTCCCAATGTTGAAAGTCGAGCGAGATCCTGTAGTTGTGATGACTGAGGGCTAGAGAGCAATGGCACTTAGTTAAGCCTATTTTGGTGAGCATTGAGACGCATTATTTTGCTTCATCGTGCTAGCCATTCGCTCCATCTATCAAGATGCTAGCTACTGAATACTTGCTATTTGCTACTCGATAAATCACACCTAAAGAAGTCTAAATCTTCCAGTGCCTCGATTAACGGCTAATACCCCAATAGCACTTACTTAAGAGCCATTATCGTCTTCCGTAAATGGAGGGAGACTTTCACTCACTGGGCTTGTTATGAACCCCAAAGGGGTATTCTAACGTTGCCCAGGGTAACGCCTTGGGAAGAATCGATTTTGATAGTTCGAGCCCTGAATGGGCGATATAACTCATAGGATTCATAGTTAAAGACCCTTAAGAATTAGTTCGGCCCATAGGGCTTGAAGGCTACCCCGACCAAACCTAGGGCGTTGCCATAGGCTTGTGTATTGCGCCCACTTTGGGGCTGAAAATGACGGCACACGTCCTTAACTAAGTGCCATTGCGACCAGTACCCATAAGTAAGTGGTATTAGGGCTAGAGAATGCTTCACCTCTGGTGATGGAAGGTCGTCTTGATTTTACTCGCCGAGTAGATGAGTTTTCATGTTTTTGAGAATTTCGGCACAGCGCACTTTATCGCCGCCTTTGACTTCAGCTGTAGCCCAGCCCGAGTAGTTAATCTCTTTGAGGGCTTTGCGCACTTCTGGCCAATCGACGTCACCTGCGCCAATTTTGCAGAATCCATTTTCTACTCCCCAGTCTTTGACATCGAGTTTGACGATCCGTTTGCCGAGTGTGCGAATCCATTCAGCCGGCTTACCAAAGCGTTGATGGTTGCCGATGTCGAAGTAACTGCCGACCCATGGGCTATTGATTTCATCAATATACTTTTTGAGTAGCTCAGCGGATTGTTCGTTGCCGCCCTTCACGTCGTAAAGGAAGTTGTTCCAGACATTCTCGATGAGGATGTGTTGACCTTTTTGAGCTGCGTGAGGGATTGCTCTTTTGATGACCTCGATTGAGCGATCCCAGGCCTCTTGATGCGTGGTATTCTTATTGACCACCGCTGGGACTATGAGGACGGCATTGCCTCCACAGGTGGATGAGTCATTGATCGCTGTAATGAGGTTTTGATAAGCCTGCTCACGCACTTCCTTAGATGCGTGCGATAGCTGGATTTTCCAGTGAGTGGAATTTACGGCTCCATGGATAGGGAGATTGTACTTTTTTGAGGCTACGAGACAGGCTGGTTTATCTAAGCCGCCAGGTGAGTTGAGCTCCATGCCATCGTAGCCAAGTTCTTGAATTCCTTTGAATTTCTCATCGGGAGTTTTTCCGAAGCCAACCATTCCCATTTTCAAGGAAAGTTTGATATCGTTATTACTGAGTTTCACAGTGTTATGTGTCTGGCCAAAACTGAGAGTATTTAAACTTGCGGCGGCAAGTAATGAGCAGGTTAAAAATGCGCGTCTAGTAGTCATCATTGTCGATTACGTTTGGACTAGTATGTTCCTATCACGGGTGAGTGATGATTAGAGGAATCTGTTGCTGAGGTGTTGGAGGTGATAGCTGTGGTTAGTAGTTTCACCTGTTGCTTTGACCATTAAGTCTTGCGGTAGGTGGGTGCTCCCCTCGCTGTGGATATTTAGCCGCATCCAATCAAGTAGTGGCTTGAAGTTAGCTTCTTTAAAGGAATTTGAAATCGTTTCATCCTGAGTGGCCTTGTGAAAAAGTTGAGAAGCATTGAGGTTTCCTAGTGTGTAAGTAGGGAAGTAGCCCAGTCCTCCCATGGCCCAGTGGATGTCTTGCAGGCAACCTTCAGCATCTGACTTAGGGCGCATGTTGAAGCTAGATTCGAAGCTTTCATTCCATGCTGCGGGGATGTCTTTTACTGCAAGTTCGCCTCTTAGTAATCGGCGCTCAATGTCGAAGCGCAGTAAAACGTGAAGGTCGTAGGTGGCCTCGTCTGCATCCACACGGATAGGGGAGTAGTTTGCTTGGTTGATGGTTTGGAGGAATTCTTCAACGCTCCAATCTCGGAGTTGTGGGAAGAGCTCTTGGGCTTTAGGCATCCAGTGGTTCCAGAAAGCTTGAGACCTACCAACATGCGCTTCCCAGAGTAGGGATTGAGATTCGTGAATGCCTAATGAAATAGCGGAACCCGTGGGTAGGCCGTAATCAGCTTCAGGGAGGCCTTGTTCATAGAGCCCATGGCCAGTTTCGTGCATCACACCGAAGAGTGATGCTGTGAAGTCGTGATCGTAGTAGCGGGTTGTGAGGCGTATGTCAGATGGACCCAGCGTGGTGCAAAATGGGTGAGTAGTCGTGTCTATGCGGCCAGCTTCAAAATCGAAGCCGATAGACTCGGCTACCGCTCGGTTGAGTTCTTGTTGTTTGGCTACAGGGAACGAACCTTCAAATTTACGGGTATTGTTAGTTGCTGACTTGGCCACAGCTTCACTAGCCAATGAGATGATAGCAGGCTGAAATTGATCAAAGACCGTGACTATGTCGCGCGTTTTAGCTCCACGTTCATAGCATTCTAGCAGGGCGTCATAGGTTTCCTCTTGGTAGCCCCATAGTTCGGCTTTCTCTTTTGCTAGGTCGAGTAGCTTTTGCATATGCGGAGCAAAAAGACTAAAGTCGGATTGCTTGCGAGCTTTGATCCATGCAGCTTTGGCGTGTGATGACGCCTTTGAGTCTCGCTCAACAATATCTTGGCTTAGGCGGGTGGAACGCTCGAAGCTGTGGCGCCACTCGCGAAGATTGGCTAATGATCTCTGACTGCCGTCGTTGTTGTCTTCCGCTGAGCTGAGCAAATTTGCGTATTTGTCATTGGTGGAAAGCTCGTATGCTTTGCCTGAGAGGTAGGCAATCTGCTCGGCTCGATAGGCGAGAGCTTTGTCGGGAAGGTTGGTTTCTTGATCCCAGTCGAGAGTGGCAGAGGTGCTGTGGACAAGTGAGATTTCTCGGTGCTTTGCGACTAATGAGGCGTATGCGTCTGACATGATTAAGAATTCATATCAGAAAGACTGAGGGGGGCAAGTTGCTAGAAATTTATTCTAAAAGCCCACCATACGAGCGCTGAGCTAGACTTTTGGTGAGAGCTAGAATGTCGTCGCTGAAACTGCAACGTAAAGCTTCGTCTGCAACTGTCGCACACTCTGCATGGGAAAGTGAACGAATTGCCTTTTTGATGCGTGGTAATTGGTGGGTCCCTACTGAGAGTTCGTCGACTCCGAGGCCTATCAAAAGTGGTGTGAGCTCCAGATCACTTGCCATTTCTCCACAAACACCAGTCCAGATACCGTGTTTGTTGGCAGCTTCAACAGTCATTTTTATCAGGCGGATGACTGCTGGGTTTGTAGGTTTGTAGAGTTTTGAGACGTGTTTGTTCACGCGGTCGACAGCGACGGTGTATTGAATCAAATCGTTGGTGCCAATCGAGAAGAAGTCGACCTCTTTGGCGAACTCGTTGGCCATAATAGCTGCTGATGGGACCTCGATCATCATACCGACTTCTATTCCTGGATCGTAGGCTATCCCTTCACTGTCTAACTCGTCCATGCATTCTTGAAGAATACTTTTAGCTTTCATTAGCTCGCTGATGCCTGAAACTAAGGGAAACATGACTCCGAGTCGGCCATGGGCGCTGGCTCGTAGGATAGCTCTGAGTTGTTCCTTAAACATTCCTATGCGGGTGAGCGATACGCGAATGCCGCGCCAGCCAAGGAAGGGGTTCGGTTCCGGTTCCGGAAGTGGCTCAGCTGGGAGCTTGTCGCCGCCCGCATCTAGAGTTCGAATGATTGCCTGGTGAGGCTGAGTAATACTAGCAGCCTCTGCGTATACTTGGTATTGATTGTCCTCAGATGGGATCTCCCCTTTGCCTAAGAGGTAAAACTCGGTACGGAATAGGCCGATTCCTGCGGCGCCACTAGCCTCAACTAGTGGGAATTCATGCTTAAATTCGACGTTCGCAGAAAGGATGATTTCACGGCCGTCTGTGGTTGCAGTTTGACGGTCCTTGAGGTTGTCTAGCTGGCGCTCACGTATTTCTTTGTCACGCTTGATGTCCTGGTAGTGAGCGATGGTCGACGGTTTAGGGTTGATGATCAATTTACCATTATACCCGTCGAGAATAGTATGGCTGAGTTCTTGGATCTCAATGATCAGTCCCTGGAGGTCTGCGACAGCTGGTATCCCTAGCGAGCGTGCTAGAATGGCTGTGTGTGAGTTGATACTTCCTTGCTCTGTTGCTAAACCGATTGAGCGGCTACGATCCATAGAAGCCGTGTCTGATGGGGAAAGGTCGTGGGCTATGATGATGTGACAGTGCTCTGGGCATTCATCACTGGGAGGGGAGGCTCCATCTGCGCTGAAGTTACGTATCACTCGCTGAGTGATATCGTCGATGTCAGCTGCGCGTTCGGCTAGATACGGGTCATTGACCCTACGCATTGCTTCTGAGTAGTTTTGAAGAACAGCATAAAAGCTAAATTCTGCATTCTGTTGCCGATCACGGATTCTCTCTTCCACCCGTTTGATCATGGTGCGGTCTGAAAGCAGCATGAGGTGGGCTTCAAAGATCTGGCCTTCCGTATCTTGGGTGATTTCCTCAATATGCTTCTGGAGCTTGCTTATCTCCAGTTTTGTGTTGCTGAGAGCTTCGTGGACGCGCTGGATTTCTTGCTCTACATTTCTCAGAGAGATCTCGTAAACGTCAGGAGCCTGCAGCCCACGTGAGATGACGTGGGCTGGAGCAAAAGCGAGTCCTGGAGACACTGCTGTGCCTTGTATGACTACTTCTTTGTTGGACGGGATGAGTGGCATTCGTGAGAGGCTATAATAAAAAATAGGAAGTTAGGCTAGCTAGCTTCCTAGGGTGTATGAGTCTGGAGACTATTGGCTACTCTTCAAAGTTGCGTGCGATGAGGCCGCCGACGGCTTCGAGCGCCGCGTCAGCATCTGGGCCGTCAGTGGTGATTATAAGCATAGATCCGTGACCCGCTGCTAACATCATGAGCCCCATAATGCTTTTACCATCAATTTCTTCGCCATCTTTTTCGACAGTAATTTCGGCGTCATATTTGTTCGCGGTTTTGACGAACTGAGCAGCTGGGCGTGCGTGAATACCGAGCTTGTTTGTGATAGTAAATTCCTGTGTTGGCATTAGCTTTAGTCTTGTGAGTATAAAGTTGGGATTTAGATGACTCTAGTGAATCTTCGCACCGAGTGGAAGGTAAAATTTTAAAGAAAGTTGGAAGTGATTGTCTAGTAGTTTTTTCCGTAAGGCGAGTGAGGCGTCATGCCTGCTAATTTTTCAGTCAATCTGTTATTGAATTCAGCAGCCATATCGTAGCCAAGTCGTCTGAGCTGGAGTTCTAAGGCAGTTACGGCAACCAATCTCGCTGTATCGCGCCCTGGCGCGACGGGGATATCAACGCATGGAACATCGACACCAAGGACGTTTTCTGTTTCGCGCGTGATGCCGAGTCTATCAACTTCGTTCAGATCGCTGTATGGACGGAGATTCACAATGAGGTCTAGTGGCGCCTCCGGCCGAATAGAACCTAAGCCGTAGATGTTGGTGACATTGATGATCCCGATTCCTCTCATCTCGATGAAACCTCTTGAAAAATCGTCGCTAAATGCAGTGAGTTCACCATTCACATTGCGGATTTTTACGTGATCATCAGCGACTAGGGCTCCTCCGCGTTCGACAAGTCCGATGGCAGTTTCGCTTTTACCCGAGCCACTTTTCCCTTTCACTAGGACCCCAATCCCACGAAAATCTAGCATACAGCCATGGGCGGTAGTCGTGGGAGCGAAGTCGTGTTCTAGGTGGAATGTCGCAGAGTTGATGAACCGCATGGTGTTGAGAGGTGTTCTAAAAAGGCTGATACGAAATTCTTGACACACGTCTAACATGTCTTGGTGGATTCTAGCGTCTCTTGAGATAACTATGCATGGGAGTTTTGTTTGGCAAAGGGCTCGGAGGCGTTTTATTCTAGTTTCTTTATCGATCGAGTTTATGAATTCGACTTCAGAGTTACCTAGCACCTGGACACGTAAATAGGCGAAATAATCCATGAACCCTGCAAGAGCTAAGCCGGGGCGATTTAAAGTGGGTTCAACGATCTTCCTGTCAAATCCGTCAGTTGAGTTTATTGGGTCGAGTTTGAGGCTCTCACCGTGATTTTCAAAAAATTCACCGACTGTGATGTGGGAAACCAATTTAACTTTACGTGCCATGGATTTATCTTAGCGGTCTTGTGAATGACTTAAATGATAAAAATCGATTCTTAGTGTTAGGGGCACCTCCGGCAACTAGCGTTGGCTATATTTTTGTTAAATTTTAGTAGAAACGTCGTCTCGGTATACAGTCTGTTTTTTTACTGGAAAGCTGGGAAGAAACTGTGAAGATGTCCCCGCGCTGAGAAGTGCGCGTTTATGAATATCATTATCATTGGAGCTGGAGAAGTGGGGCGGCATTTGGCCACCTCATTGTCTCGAGAAGCTCACAGTATCACTGTGATCGAGAGTAATCCAGAGTTGGCTGCTGAGCTAGAGCAGTCGCTGGATGCTAGAATCATCTGTGATGATGGTACCTCGGTGACTACTTTGTTGGAAGCTGGTGTCAGTGAATGTGATCTTTTCATGGCACTGACCAGTGACAATACGATCAATGTGATGGCGGCTTCTGTCGCAAAAAAGCTCGATGCTAAAAAGGTTATCTCACGCGTTCATCCGGAGGTTCAGCGTGATGAATGGCTCTTTGACTACCGTAGTCACTTCGGGATAGATCACATTTTCAGCTCAGAACGGTTGAGCGCAATTGAGTTGGCCAAGTTTATTCGTAACCCAGAATCATTGGTCGTGGAAGAGATAGCTCGGGGGCGCATTGAACTACAACAAGTGCGCGTCAGTGATAAGAGTGACGTGCCTGGCAAGAAACTTGAAGACCTCAAAGCTCCCGAAAGAACACGAGTGGCATCGATTACCCGCGGTGGAGAAAGCTTTGTGCCGACAGCTAGCTCAACTCTTGAAGTAGGTGATGTGGTTACCATTTTTGGTGAGCCTAGGAAATTACGGACACTAGCAGACCGACTACAAAAGGGGAATGTGAAGGATACTGAGTTGAGGGTGGTGATTTTTGGTGGGGGTGAGTATGGATTTACTCTCGCTCAGATGTTGGAGAGCTGGAATTGTCGCGTGCGCATTTTTGAGAAGGATGAAAAGCGTGCTCAGGAACTCACCGACCGCTTGTCGAATACGACAGTTATTCACACTGATGGCACCGTGTTAGCTGAGCTTGAGGAGGAACAAGTAGGTGAAGTTGATTTTTTTGTGGCAACCTCTGGCAGCGATGAAGATAACGTCATGACATGTCTGCAGGCAAATAATCTAGGTGCAAAAAACTGCCTCACTCTGATTCACCGAGCAGACTACGCCCAGGCTATCTCAGGTAGCGGGCGTCACTTTGGAATTTTGGCAGCCGTTAGCCCACGTGAAGCAACGCGCCGGGATTTGGAAAAATTTATTACATCTGACAAATTTCATACAGTGAAAAAGCTGGGGGCTGGTGAGATAATTGAAACCTCAGTCGAGCGTGGCTCTATTGTGGCTGAAAAAATGGTCGGGGAGGTGGAATGGCCAGAAGGATGTATTTTGGTGGCACGCATTCACGGCCTACACGCTTCGGTACCGGGGCCGGACGATGTGCTTGAACCAGGTGACCTAGTGTATGCCATGGTGACTTCAAAGGTGCGCAAGAAGTTCCTTAAGTTAGTGCGCTAGACTGTTATGAATTTTAGAATTTTGGCCAAAATCCTGGGTGCGTTACTCTTATTGGAGAGTGTGGCCATGTTCTTGTGTGGAGTTTTCTCTTTTTGGGATCCATCTTGTGACTGTGTGTGGTCTACGGCCGCGCTTATGAATTCAGCGGGAGTGACTGCAGCCTTTGGCAGTGGGTTGATGTTACTAGGCTGGAGGAAGATAGTTAAGATTCCTCGGCGAGAAGGCGTAGTGATAGTTGGGCTGGGCTGGATACTATCGGGTGTGTTTGGTGGTTTACCTTATTTATTAAGTGAGCCAGGGATGCCGCCAGCCGATGCTTTATTTGAATCGGTTTCAGGGTTTACCACCACAGGGTCAACTGTGATGACTGACATAGAATCCTGGCCGCGCGGAATCTTGATGTGGCGCTCAGTCTCCCAATGGCTCGGGGGCTTGGGAATCCTGGTATTGTTTGTTGCCCTTCTTTCTTACCTTGGGGTTGGGACTAAATCACTTTTTCGAAATGAATCATCATTCCAAACTGGAGAGGCAAGTACCGCTAGAATTCGTGACACTGCGATTAGCCTTTGGAGAGTTTATTTGTCGATCACTGCGATCTGTATCGTCGGTCTCAAGTCGATGGGACTGACATGGTTCAATGCGGTGAGCCACGGTTTCACTGCTGTTTCTACTGGAGGTTTCAGTCCGCACAATGCGAGTATCGGTTATTATTCTGATTGGGGAAATGGTTGGGCGATCGAACTCTGGTTGAGCCTCTTCATGTTGATTTGTTCGGTTAGCTTCTTGATCTGGGTAGTCATCGTTAAAAAGCGTTGGAAGCGTCTTCGCTCAGAGGAGGAAGGTAAGTGGTTTTTTCTTATATGTTTCACCTCTGTGTTGCTGATTACTATAGGTCTAGCAGCCAAAGAAATGGAAGGATTTTGGACGGCCTTGCGGCACGCTTGGTTTATTGTGATTTCCATCGCTTCGACAACCGGTTTTGGTACCGTTGACTATGAGCAATGGCCTACTTACGCATTGGTACTTTTAGCGTTGCTTATGTTACTCGGTGGTTGTTCTGGTTCTACTGCAGGAGGTCTGAAAGTGAGTCGACTCCTCGTCCTGCTCCGCACAGTACGCTTCGAAGTGGTCAAAGCATTCCGACCGCACAAAGTCTTCAAGATGCAGGTAAATGGAAATTCAATTGATCCTGATGCTCGTGCGCAGACCGTGATGTTTATCTGTCTCTATTTTTTCCTCGTGATCATCGCTTCTTTTATGATGGGTGTACTAGAATTCATGCAGGATATCGACCTCATCACCTCAGTTGGGGCAGTCTTTGCAACTCTCTCTAATATTGGCCCAGGTTTTGGTGATGTTGGGCCGACCAAGAACTTTGCCCACTTCCTACCCACGACCAAAGTGTTCCTCAGCCTTCTGATGATTCTAGGCCGCCTCGAACTCTTCGCCGTGCTGGTCCTCTTCGTTCCGTCTCTTTGGAGAAAGTACTAAGCTTTCTTTCGTTCACCAAAGTGTCTTCAGATCGTAGAGCTGAAACGATTGATCTCGGCTGATGAGCGTGAGGTCTTCGCACTGGGCTGTGGTGATGAGCATTCTGTCGAATGGATCACGATGGTGGAGAGGGAGGTCTGTGAGTTTGTTGCAGTACTCAGCTCTGATTGAGATTTCTTGAAGTTGATTTTCTTCAAGAATGGCTGAAATCTGTTTCGTCCAGTTACCTGACAGTTGGTAGAATTGTCTCTTTTGATGTCCTTGCTTAATTGCAATTTCCCATAGTGAAAGAATACTCCAATAAGCTTCATCCGCATCAAGTATTGCCTGTGCGGCTTTGGTTGAGAGACGTGGGTCGTCGTGCAGCATCCACAAGAGAGTATGTGTATCGAGTAGAACTCTCATAGCTCTTCCCCATTATATTTACTTTTGTCTTCTGCTATTTTGGGGGTGTCGCTATCTTCTGGATAATAACCTTCAAATAAGTAGTCAATTGGGTCATCGAAATCATCACCAATATGAATATTTAAATGCTTTCCAGTTCCAATTTTGCGTTTTGGTTTCTCTGCCGTTTCAATAGCGACAAGCTTCACGACCGGCGTGTTACGGTTCGCTATGATGACTTCTTCACCAGCCAGAGCCCTCTGTATCAACTTTGAGAGGTTGGTCTTTGCTTCATGAATAGTCGCGATCATGATTACATTTTAGCTAAGTTACTTAGCTAAGTCAATCTAATGCAAAAAAACGCCTGCACCGAGAATAGATACAGGCGTTTTTTAAAAATGGTATGCTAGCCACTCGCTACTGAATACTAGCGACTACAAACTAGGCTTTCGCTGGTTGCCCTTTAGCGAGGCCCTTTTTATCATCCTTGTTGAACGTGCTCTGGACGTAGAGTTCGCGGAGTTGCTTAAAGTCGACTTCTGCAGGAGAAGAAGACATCAGGTCAGTGCCGCGGTTGTTCTTCGGGAAGGCGATGACTTCACGGATGGAGTCAGTGCCACAAACGAGCATTGCTACGCGGTCGAGACCGAGAGCGAGTCCGCCGTGTGGTGGAGCGCCGAAAGAGAAGGCATCGAGGATGTGTCCAAACATCGATTTCTTCTCTTCTTCAGTGACACCGAGAGCGGTGAACATTGCTTCTTGAAGTTCAGCTTCGTGGATTCTGATGGAACCGCCACCTAGTTCGTAGCCGTTGAGAACAACGTCGTATGCCTGTGAGCGGAGATCTTCGTATTCACCAGCCTTGAGCTTTGCTTCGTCTTCTGGGACTGGGCGTGTGAATGGATGGTGCACTGCGTGCCAGCGTCCTTCTTCTTTGTCGAAGTGGAGGAGTGGGAATTCTGTGACCCAGAGGAAGTTGAGTTCCTTGTTGCCTTCTAGAAGCTTGAGGTAGTTAGCACACATGATGCGAACGCGTCCGAGGACGTCGCAAACTGTGTCCCAATCGCCAGCGCCGAAGAGGATCAGGTCTCCTTCTTCGATGTTGAGCTTCTGTTGCATTGCTTCTAGTTCTTCAGGGCTGAGGAACTTAGTGATGGGTGAACGCCAATCTTCAGGCTTAGGTCCGCGCGCTTGGATGTAAGCGAGGCCTCTTGCGCCCGCTTCAATTGCTGCTTTTGTGAGCTTGTCTATCTGGCCAGTGGATGCCCCACAGAGCCCCTTGGCATTGATTGCTTTGATGCAACCACCCGCTTTGAGCGCACCTGAGAATACCTTGAACTTGGAGTTCGCGAACACGTCGCCGAGGTCGTTGAGGTGGATACCGAAACGACGGTCTGGCTTGTCAGATCCGTAGGTGTTGAGGGCTTCTTTGTAAGTGATGCGGTCGAATGAGACTGGTGCATCGGCGTCGATGGACTCTTTAAATACGCGTCCGAGGAGCTTCTCAACGAGACCGATGATGTCATCTTCATTTACGAATGATGCTTCGATGTCGATCTGCGTAAACTCAGGCTGGCGGTCAGCGCGGAGGTCTTCATCACGGAAACAACGAGCGATCTGGAAGTACTTTTCGATACCACCACACATGAGTAGCTGCTTGTATTGCTGCGGCGCCTGTGGAAGTGCGTAGAAGTTGCCTGGGTGAAGGCGGGATGGAACGAGGAAGTCACGAGCACCTTCAGGTGTCGACTTAGAAAGGATTGGGGTCTCGATCTCGAGGAAACCTTGTTCGTCGAGCACGTCACGGGTAGTCTTGGTGATGCGGTGACGGAGCTTGAGGTTGCGCGTCATGGACGGGCGACGAAGGTCGAGGAAGCGGTACTTGAGACGAAGGTCTTCGTTGTTTACCTCTTTATCGAGTGGGAAAGGAAGAACCTGTGAGCGGTTGATCACATTCACACTAGAAACGATGAGTTCGACTTGACCAGTCGAGATCTCTTTGTTGAATGTGGACTGACCGTCGATCTCTGGACGAACTTCAACAGTTCCAGTTACCTGAACAACGTCTTCTGCACGTAGAGTCTCAGCTGTGTCTGAATTCTCTTTAGAGTTCTCAGGCTTGAATACCACCTGAGTAACACCCTCGCGGTCGCGAAGGTCGATGAAGATGAGGCCAGCGCCTTGGTCGCGCTTAGATTTCACCCAACCAATGAGGGTGACTGTGTTGCCGACGTCTGAGCGGCTGATCTCGTTACATGTATGACTGCGCATAGCTTCGTGGTGTTATGTTTTAAGTGTTTTAGGTGTTATGCATCCTGGATTCTTTGTCTGATAGACTGAATGAGGCCGTGGAGCATGGATGAAATTATCTTGTTGTCTTCGATGAGGCCTGTGGCGGTTTCATTTTTTAGTAACCCAGCTTTTTGGCTGATGTAGATCTGCGTTCGTAGCCCGTAGTTGGAACCTTGAGCAATATTGAGGAACCTGATGAACTCTTTTGGTGCGTCTCTTCCTTGACCTTCAGCGATATTTGATGGGACTGAGATACAAGATCGCGTCATTTGGTCAAGCAAAGTACGATTATTAAATTCTTTCAAAGCTTCAAGCAAAGCAACGGACTGTTGGCAGGATTTCTTCCAAACCTCTAAATCTTCCAAACTTTGAAAGGACATAGCTATAATTTTTTAACACTTAAGGGCCCGAAGGGAGCCTATCTTCAAAAACGAACTACGCTCGCAAATTTAAAGAATTAATAACTCACACACCGACAGCGGGAGTTGCCGGAGGTGCCCTTAAAACGTAATACCCATAACTAAGATTGGAGGGTTAGAGTTTCTCAAGAAGACTTTGATAATCCGCAACACTCAGTTCTGTTCTTTCCGCTAGATTCTTGAGTTGCAGCTCAGGAAACTCTGATCCTACGATCACAGTATACTTTGCTCCTAATTTATCCGCAGTTTTGAACTGTTTGTTAAATTTAGTTTCAGTCATCGCGTACTCGACCTTGTGGCCGGCATTACGGAGTTCTGTGACGACTTTGAGTGCGTTGAAGCGTTGTTCTTCGTCGGCTACGACAACGTATATGTCGCATGGGTTTTGCGTCTTGATCCATGCTTCCATTTTCGCTTTCGCATGTGGAGTTTCTTCTACAAAGTTACGGATGACCATATCGCCCATAGCGAAGCCAGTGCAGGGGAGGTCGACGACTCCATTGGAAAGTGACTTGAGTAGATCATCGTAGCGGCCACCACCGGCGACGGCTCGCATCGAGTGGGAGGTGTCGAAGATCTCAAATACTGTGCCAGTGTAGTAGGCTAGACCGCGGACGATCGTGAGAT
>JBLHPP010000033.1:0-13695 GCA_047624385.1 Crocinitomicaceae bacterium | reverse complement strand
GAGCCCTCGGCGTCATCTAATAAGCCTTTAGTTCAATCGGTTTCCCAGCCCCAATTCACTGAGTGAACCATCAACTATAAGATGGAAAAAATTAGTCTTAAATGACTTGAGGTAAAATACTTGGGTTGATATGTTCACGTTCTTTCAAAGTGCAGGTTTAACGGTCACTCAGGCAGCACCTTGTGCGTTTTCAGGTATACTTCAGCAAAACGTCTACCCATCTTGATTTGGCCTTTGCCGCTGTAGTGAACATTGTCTCCATTGGCGGGAATTTGAGCTTCCTTCGGAACATTAAATCCTTTGTGGTACGGATTCATTTCACAGTCATCGGTTTTGATCATCGCCGTATTGGGTACCTTCAATTCTTGCTGAGCCTTACGCACAATATCAGCATGGAGAAAACGCGGGCGGCCACAGTACGATTTTGCCGGATTGATTTGTCCAAGAATGAAAAGTAAATCCGGCTTTTGGGTGTCGCTGCGGACCGAAGCGATCAGTTTGACCAGCTTTCCATTATAAGCCTGGGCTACCTCTTTGGTATCAGAATCGCTTTCTCCCTGATGCCAGAGCATCGCTGCAAGTTTGGCGTCGGGTGCGCTTTCACTGGCATCTCTGAAAGCTCTCATCAAGCGAGGGTAGAGTTTTCCACTTGCCGCCCATTTGTCCATGGATGTGCCTCCCACTGCATACTTTACAATCCCGATATGTTTGTCAGGAAAGGCCGCTGAAAGCGCATGCGAAAATCCAATCTCGGGGCCAAATCGCTTGCCGATTTCCAGTGGTTGCCAATTTTTATTTTTAGCATTCCAGACAGAAACATTTACTGAGGAACTGTGGTAAGGTTTGTATTCGTCTGTGTTCGGAAGATCTGCGGTATAGCCGCTGCCAGCCATATTCGACTGCCCGCCGAGCAGAAAAATAAGCTCCGGCTTAGCCGCTAGTTGGTCAGAACCATTAGCGATCGCACTGCTGATACAACTGAATATCAGTAAGATAGATGTGATCAGGGATTTACAAAACATTATTGGATGCTTTCGGCAGGGTAAAAGTGAGTGATTCTACGGCAGGAGTTTTACTTTGATATTTTTTGTAAGGACAATGCTATTTGGGTCATGGGCTTGCAGTCCGAAGGTGCCTTGTGACAGCTTGCGTCTGCCCTTGACGGCGGGATCTTCCTTGTAGGTGACCACGGTTTTCCCGTTTACTTTTGTTTCTACGGTGTCTCCCTTGACAATGATTTCGTAAAGAAACCACTCATTGTCTTTTGCCGGCGCTTCGAGATGTTTTTTGACGATATAGATACTGCCGGTTTTAACTGGATCACTTTGCGTCTGGTTGATCTGGGCTTCGTGACCGACGGGCCACCCTTTGTCTTGATATTTGGTGTGGAAGAAAATCCCACCGTTTGAGCCAGGTTTGGTCATCACGTGGGCGCTGAAGTGGAAATTCTTCGCGTCTTTAGCTTCACCTGTATAGTAGACCATCGATGGTTTCCCTTGGCATCTTATAGCTCCCTTTTTGATGGTGACGCTAGTGGGATTCCACTTGTCAATTTGCCATCCGCTAAAATCTTTGCCGTTAAATAAACTAATCCACCCCGCCTTTTTTTCGGTGTCGGATAAAACGTTATCCTCCGCATGCGAGATTCCGAGGTTGAGTGAGATAGCTAGGGTGATGATATATACTAATTGTTTCATATTGCTTGGTTTTTGGTTTTGCCAAAGTCTCAGGCCTGTAACGGCTTGAAGCTCGGGGCTGCTGGTGATTTAACCGCGGCCGTCAAGGTACTTCCAGTTGCCTTTGACTTTGCGGAAGCGTGCGTGCTCATAGAGTTCTTCTAACTTCTCGTTTTCATGGCACTGGGCTGTGAATTCGACTTTGCCCTTTTTATCTTCGGCGGTGCCTTTGCTAAAGCTGATGATGTTGAGCGAACGCCACATCACAGTCGGTAGGTAGGCGTCGAGCTGTTTGCGCAGATCCTTAGAACGGGTCTCTGGGTGAGTGGTGCCAAAGAGGTAGTCAGGCAGACGGAAGAAATACGCCGTGTAGCGCGCACGCATGAGCTGCTCAGCAGTCTTTGGCTGAGCTTTCCCGAGGTGGTAGCTGCGGCAGCAATCGTTGTAGGTCTCGCCAGAGCCACAGGGGCAATCTGAGCGCAGACGGATGCGAAGCGGACGCTCCTTATCATCTACTTCAGCTTGATCGTCATCAAAGGGTTCTTCGATGATAGGCTCTTCGTTGGTGGGTTCTTCGTTCATGGATAGAAATGGGTGTGGTGTTAAATTTGGTTAAGTGCTCGCTAGATCGAGACTATTGCTGGGTGAGGATCCAGACTGGCTTTTCTTTGCCAATGACTGAAGCTCCGGTGCTAACCTTCCATTTGCTAGCATCATCTCCGTCAATGACGAGATCATTTTTGAGAGTGAGCTGCTTGGTGAGGATGTCGTGCTTGATGTTGTTGAGAGTAGAGAAAAGTGTCGTGCGTACAAGCTGCGAGCTGTGGATCTCGATGTCTTTGTGGCCGAGCGTGCGCATTCCATCGGTGAAAATATTCCAGCCGCCTTTGGTGTTGGATTCGAAAAGGATGCCTACCCAGAGTGTGCTAGGGACTTTTTTTGCCGATCCTAGTTGGTACTCAGATTGCTTGAGGAAGCTCACTGGGTTATGCACGATGGAGGCATCTCCCCAGTAAATCCCGGTGGTGTCGTGGGTTTCGGTAAAGGCTGCGAGGGCGTGGCTGAGATCTAGCGCAGCATGCCATGGAGTGCGGTGGATGCTGACGCAGGTGATTGTGTAGTTCGCCTGGTGCTTGAGCATTTGCTTTTCAGCATCTGGCCAGTGTAGTGAGTTGTTAGCCGCGTAACGGATGTCGTTATTAGGGACCGGGAGGGCCTCGAGAGTGGCAACGAAGCGTGACCTGCCGATCCCCCAGGAAAAGGATTGTGACTCAGGCTTGTAGCCGAACTTGCGGATCTCGTCGGGCGAGTTGAGCCGGAACCACTTGACCAGCGATGCTTTCAACACGTCAACTTTAGCGACCTTGGCATTGTCGAGGCAGAGGAATGCAAACTGGGCCTCAGTGGCTGGGCGCAGTGGGACTAGGCCCGAAGTCGGGATTTCATTTGTGTTGTCTACAGCTGGCTCAGCATGGAGAAGCGGTAGACAGATTAGGCAAAGGAGTCCTAGAAGGCGCATTGAATTCAGTGTGTATGTTTATCTAGCGAGGCAGAAGCAGCGATTCTTTATTGAGGCCTGTGAGTTTTTCGAGCCCGTTGATCATCATATAGAGAATGTAACCGGCGACAACCATCATCGGGATACCAATAGCTGCAAACCCCCAGAGAGTGATGCTGCCAACGATTCCATTGTATTCTTCTTTCCAGTTAAGAGTGTCAGCAGTAAGGTCGCCGAGGAAATAATGTGCCATCCCTAGGTTGAGCACCGCGCTGAGACAGAACGAGCCGAAGAAATAGAGTGTGCACTTCCAGATCAGTCCGTCGTATTGGGAAATGAGGTTCTTGTCCGCCACAGATTTCTCGATCCTTTTGATGTCAAAGATCGCGTCGTTGTAGATGAAGGTTCGGAACAGCGGGCTGGAGGAGCGGCGAGTGATAAGGAAGAGTGAGCCGAGAATGAGCGGCTGGATCGCTTCCTTGATCCCAAAGATCCAGGCAACGTGCGGCTTTGCTGAATCGTTATACCAGAGGTAAATGGTGATGAGTCCAGTGAGTAAAATAGCGCCCATGCCGACGGTGGAGAAGATGTTGAGCTTGCGGTGCTTGATCCAGTGCCAAATACCGTAGACCAGCGGCAGAGCCAGTGCCACGATCATCGCCCACTTTGGTCCTAGCTGGTAGAGCGCCTCACCTTCTTTACTGAGCTTACTCAGAATAATGGTTGGTAAGAGGACGTTGATCAAGATGTTGATCAATGGGTTTTCTTCTTTGGTGGCAGTCTTGCTCATATGCGGAGACAGTTGTGCAACCCAGCGCTGGCCTATGCAAGCGGGATTTCTATTTTGAAGGGAAACCCGCCAGATCGTTTTCTAACCGCGAAATTGGCGAAAGGTTCGAAAGGAGCAGCAGGATGAAGCGATTTTTAACCACAGATTACACAGAATAACACAGATTTTTTTTAAAGCAGGGATGATGAAGCCCGACTAAATGGAGCGAATTACGCGTTTCAAATCACAAATCGCAAATGGAGCAAAGCGACTTCTACCGCGAAAAACACGAAAGCAAAAACTCGTAACTCCTAATTGGAGCTGGGGGTTTCTAGCCCAAGGGAAATCATGGTCAGCTTTGCTGGCGCGGGACTGAGGGTAGGGAAGCTGAGTGGATTTCGCTGCTGATGATGAGAGCCATAAAAAACCCACTCCCCTAGTAGGGAAGTGGGCTGATCTATTTCAAATGCTGAAGCGATCTACTTGCGGCGACGGAGGATCAGGGCGAGTCCACCGAGGCCGAGAAGGGCGGTGGTGGATGGCTCGGGGACGGCAACGGCGGTTAGTCGAACGTTGTCCCACAGGGTTTGAACACCGGCAGCAGTGACAAGTTCGATGCGCAACGCCTGGCCGAGACCGGTCGGAGCAGCGCCAGTAGTAAAGGTAGACTCCCAAGTTTCCCAGCCATCGGTCGTATTCCCAGGATTCAGAGCTGGGTCGTTAAACGGAACCGTATCGTTGACCACGGTCGCACTCAACAGGTTCAAGCCGTAGTCATTGTCACCCGTCGGGGCCGCTGATACGTAACCTAAGTTAATCGAACCAGCCTGAGCGTTCAGGTCAGACCGATCACCGACATCAACCCTCAGTGTGTAAGTGGTATTCGCCGCCAAGGTGGCCACCAGGACCTGATAGATATTATCGGCCGTGCCATTGGTGTAGTGCACTGTGTCCGTCGCGTCTGGTGCAGCGTCTGCGTTTGTGCCTAGAGTCGACATGAGTTCAATCGAGATATTATTTGAAGTCCCTCCTGATTTCATCCAAGGAGCTTTGCTGATGCTTCCTCCCCTTCCTGTACCATCAAGTTCGAAACTGTGATTACCGACCGCAATGGTGGCAGCATTAGCCGAGCCAGCTGCGAGGACCAGGGAACCCATCGCCGCAGCGATGGACATGGTTGTTTTTATTTTTTTGTTCATTTGCATGATAATGTTTTTTGAGATTGTGACAAGAATTGGCAAAAAAACAGGTCAATTCTTACAGCTAACGTCGAAAAAGGGCTCGGCGTTAACAAGTTTCTGCATTTTTTTTGTTAAATTCCACTAAACGGGTGTGAGCGGAAAAAACGTCTCGACAGCGATTGCCGAGTTTGTAGTGATGGACTCCTCAGTATGAGTCTAGATGCCAGTCAGCAGGCCGAATTTGTCGGTCAGATCACCCGTCACCAGTCGGCGATACGGGCGTATATCGTTACGCTCATGCCCGGGATGAGTGGGGTTCAGGACGTGCTACAGGAAGCCAATCTGGTGCTGTGGGAGAAACGCGGGAAATTCAAGCCGGGCACGCATTTTCAAGCCTGGGCATTCGCGATAGCGCGCTATGAGGTCAAGGCGCATCGGCGCAAGTCCATCGCGTTGGGGGCGACGACTCTAGACGATGGCTTGCTCGACGAACTCTCCGAGCGCGGTGAACAAGGTCCCGCGGAACTCGAGATACGACTCCGATCTCTGGACAAGTGTCTCGGGGCTTTGCAGGACAAGGAGCGCCAGCTGATAGAGCATCGCTATTTCTCAGGAGCCACCCTTGAGTTATTCTCCAAAGAATGCGGCAGGCCAACTGAATCATTGCGCGTATCGCTTTTCCGAATCCGGGCAGCACTGAGGAAATGTATTAACAAAGAACTAACCATTGAACGCCTCCACTGATGAATCGCCGGGAACTTGAAATGCTCCTGCAGGATCTCTTTGAGGGCCGTCTGATGGGCGACGAGCTAGAGAGCCTCCAGCATGAGCTGCGAACCAGTACGGAGGCAAAGGATGCCTACTGTGATTATGCTCATCTCCATAATGCGATGCAACTGCGCAACGAGGGCATTGACAGTTTGAATGTGATTCCTATGGATTTGGCAATCCAGCGTGACCGGCGACGTAGTTTCCGCACTACCATGCTGATTTCTGCCGCAGTGCTCGTCATCGGCGTGGGCGTGATGTTCATGATCAGCACACCACCACCCACGCTCAGGTTCGCTACCAGCCCTGGAGCGGAACTGAGCATCAGCCATCAACTCACTGGTAAGGAAGCTCCGGAAGGTCAGGTTCTGGAACCCGGCTCCCGTATCGAAGTGTCACATGGCACCGTGGAGCTCGAGTTTGCTTCGGGAGTGCGTGGAATCGTGCAGGCACCAGCGAGCATGACATTGCGCCGCGAGGATCTGCTAGAGCTCGACGTGGGCACGGCATGGTTCGAGGTGCCGCCAGTTGCCATCGGCTTCAAGGTGAGCACCCCCGAAATCGTCGTGACCGACCTCGGCACCGAGTTCGGTATCCGATCACGCCTCAATGCTCCCGACGAGGTTCACGTCTTCTCCGGTAAGGTGGAGGTGCTCAATCGAAAGGGAGTGAAGAAACAATTGGACGTGACAACAGGTCAGGCCCGGGTGGCTGGCCCGGTAGGGCGATGGCAGGAGACACCACTTCGGCGTGATTACTTTCTCTCAGAGCTACCCAGGATCGAACCAAAATCGCGGGTCGTCTTTGAAGACAGCTTTGAGAAGCCGAACATTACAGGGTTCACCAATACCAAGCCCTTCGGCTGGTCGATGGATCTTCCTGCTGGTGGCATCGGACTCAATGATAACGATTCAGGCAAACTAAACACCCCCTTCGGAAGTCAGGTGATGTGGAGTAATGGAGGGGCCCTTAAAACGAATTCCTGGAGCTTTTCAGAAACACTCATCGGTAACGCAACCTACACACTGAGCTTGAATGTCGGCAGAAGAAGCGATCACGGAGGCGGAACCTGCACGATCGAGCTATTGGCTGGTGACACTGTGCTTGCCACCACCTCGGAAGCTGTCGCCAACTCGACCACTGACTTTTCGCAGGTTGTCCGACTTGTTTTCACTGCCAATGAAAGTCACCGTGAATTGAGGGGCGAAGATCTGACTATCCGCTTAAGGGGTGAAGTGCAAACTCAGTTCGATAATCTACGGCTGGAAGTAGTACGTACCCGAAATTCAGCTTCGCGTTGATTCAAAAAAAAGTCCAACAGCACTGTCATCAGCATCGCAGGCTACTCGAAGAATATTGTGTGTCTAAATCTGTGAAGTCGTTTTACCGCGAAACACGCGAAAGGTTCGAAAGCGCCAGCATGATGAAATTTTTCTACCGCTAAAAAGTCTAAAAACCACGAAAGCAAAAAAACTCGTACCACCTGCAACGGAATTATTCATTGGAGCGCAGCGACTTCTGCCGCGAATCAGAAGAAGCAGGTTAAAGTGCGGCTTATTTCCAGCTATGCACACGGCTGTGATCTATTCCCCAGCTGTGAGGACTTCACAAGAATACGGAGAGTGTTGATCATGACATTCCCCAATGATTTTTGCTGTTTGTTGCTGGGATGTCTGAGCGATAAAAAAGCAGTTTTTTGGAGTTGGTACGGTTATTGCTATAGCTATTTAGCAAGTGTGACTCCAGAGTGTCATCTCTTCTCATGATGTCCGATAAATCCCTTAAACTACTTGTTGTCACAGATTTGGACAGTTCTCTGCTCGACGAGGATTATGGTTATACAGGAGCTGTGGAAGCACTCCGTTGTTTGCAGGATGAAGGATGTCCGCTGGTATTAAATTCCTCTAAGACTTACGCCGAATTACGTGAACTCGCTGCGGACCTGAGCCGATGTGATGCGGTAATTGCCGAAAATGGTGGGCTAGTGGCGATACGCCAAGGGGCATCGATTCTCCCGTCAGGCGAGGTAGATCGCTTTGGTTTTGTCCCTATCCGATTTGGAATGGCGAGGGAAAGAATTCTAGAGCTCGCTCACACTCTGCGTAAAAACGATGGATATGCATTTGAGGGATTCTCCGACTGGTCAGTGGATCAAGTCATCGAGCACACTGGCCTCGACCGGACATCAGCAGCACTTGCGATGGAGCGCGAGACGTCTGAGCCAATCCTGTGGCGAGGGAGTGAGAATGAGATGGATGATTTTAAAGAGAAGCTCCAGCACTTGGGGATTCGCGTGCTGCGAGGTGGTCGGTTTTTCCACCTGATGGGCATGGTCGACAAGGTGCAAGGCATGCAACTGGTGGTAGATCGCTACAAAGTGGCCGAGCCAATGACGGATTGGTTGGTCGTAGCGGTTGGCGACAGCGCGAATGACAAAGCCATGCTGGAGGCTGCCGACCGAGCGATCGTCATCCCTCATGCGAGCGGACCAATGGTCCACCCAGAAAATGGACATACTTTAATAGCAAACAACCCTGGCTCAATCGGCTGGGGGCAAGCAATTTTACAAACACTTAAGCACACATAATATCCTATGGGCGATTTTCACCAACACGGCATACTCACCACTCTTCACCAACTCAAAAATAGATCCCTAGAGGAACTTGAAAGTGAGCTAGTACAGATCTCTAAAAAGAATCCAATGGCTCTGGTCTTACCTTCGCTCTTTTCCGAGCTCGAGGGGCCTGCGCTTTCCAAGATTATCGATGAGATTGCAGGAGTTCCTTACTTGGATCAGGTAATCATCGGTCTGGATCAAGCCGATGAGAAGCAATACCGATACGCCCTAGATTTCTTTAGCCGCTTACCGCAAGCGCCGAAAGTCCTGTGGAATGACGGACCTCGATTGCGTGCCATCGATGCGCAGCTACAGGAAAAAGGACTAGCGCCAAAGGAGGCCGGAAAGGGTCGGAATGTTTGGTATATGTTTGGCTACGTGCTCGCGTCTGAGCGCGCCAAAGCAGTGGCAATACACGATTGTGATATAACCACATATTCACGCGATATGTTAGCTCAGCTGATTTATCCGGTGGCAAATCCTTCTTTTAGTTATAAATTCTGCAAAGGTTTCTACCCTAGGGTTGCTGGCGGCAGCATGAATGGCCGTGTTTGCCGTCTGTTAGTTACTCCTTTGCTCCGAGCCTTAAAAAAGGTATGTGGCTCAAATGATTACCTCAACTATATGGATAGTTTTCGCTACCCACTCGCAGGTGAATTCTCGATGACTGCTGATGTGTTAGAAGACGTGAGGATTCCTTCTGACTGGGGGCTAGAGATGGGAATACTATCTGAAATGCACCGGAACTATGCGACTAATCAGATCTGCCAAGTGGATATAGCAGACAACTATGATCACAAGCACCAGGCGCTTTCCTTAGATGATAAGAACCGTGGGCTGTCCAAGATGAGCTGTGATATTTCCAAATCAATTTTCCGGAAAATGGCAACGCAAGGCGAAGTGTTCTCGACCGAGCGTATCCGTACGATCAAGGCCACGTATTACAGAATTGCTCTTGATCTAGCGGACAGCTATCATAACGACGCAGTGATGAACGGCCTGAAGTATGACCGCCACACTGAAGGGCTTGCGATCGAAGCCTTTGCCGAAAATGTCATGCAGGCTGGCCATGATTTCCTCAATCCTGAGAATTCCATGGAGACACCATTCATGCCGAGCTGGAATAGAGTGCAATCCGCGGTGCCAGATATCATGCAGCAATTGTTAGATGCTGTGGAAGGTGACATGAAGGAGTTTGGTGGCAGCGGCTATGACCAAGCAAATCATCCGAAAGTGCAGCACGTGCGCCAGCGAGTAGAACAACATGTGCAAAAAGTCTATGGAGATGAAAATCTCCAACAAATTTCTGCTGACATCATGAACCAAGCAGATCTAGTGAGCGCTGCAATCGATTCGACCGTTGTCGCAGAAAAATGGGACGAGCGCGATATCGTGGCGATCACCTATGCCGACTCTATCAAGAAAGCGGGAGAAGTACCGCTGCAGACCCTACATGGTTTCCTGCGGGAGCATCTCCGTGAAGCCACAAGTGGGGTACATATTTTACCCTTCTGCCCGCATAGCTCTGATGGAGGATTTTCAGTGATCGATTATCATGAAGTGGATCCAGATGTGGGTAGCTGGAAAGATATCCGAGCGATCTCAGAAGATTTTGATATGATGGCTGATCTTGTGATCAACCATTGCTCGAGTGAATCGCAGTGGTTTAAAAATTTCATCCAAGGTGAAGATCCGGGTAAGGATTATTTTGTGCTGGGTGCAGACTACGATGACATCACTCAGGTGGTTCGACCTCGCAGTTCGCCATTGCTCACACAGGTCGAAACGGACGACGGGACCAAGGAAGTTTGGTGTACTTTCAGTGCTGATCAGGTTGATCTGAATTTCCGTAATCCAGCGGTATTGTTAGAATTCATTAAGATCATTCGTACCTATTTAGCTAAGGGGATTAGGATATTCAGGCTAGATGCGATCGCATTTCTGTGGAAAGAGTCAGGGACCAGTTGCGTCCATCTTGAGCAGACCCATGAAGTCATCAAGCTATTGAGGTTGGTGGTGGAAACTCTAGAGCCGAGTGCGATTATCATAACCGAAACCAATGTTCCTAATAAAGAGAACCTTAGCTATTTTGGAAATGATAATGAGGCACACATGATTTATAATTTCTCCCTGCCTCCTTTACTAGTGAACACACTTTTGAGTGGCGACTGTAGCCACCTGAAGAGCTGGATGATGTCGATGCCTCCAGCACGCAGAGGCCGAGCTTACTTTAACTTTATAGCATCGCACGATGGCATAGGACTGCGTCCTGCCGAAGGACTTCTGAGGCCAGCCGAGCTCAAAAGTCTCACTGACACTCTCTGTAGTTTTGGTGGAGAAATATCGATGCGGAAAATGCCCGATGGCCAACTCAAGCCTTACGAGGCAAATATCTCATTATTTAGTGCCTTAGCTGGTGTGATAGGCGGAGATAAAGACCAATGGCAAGTGGCGCGCTACCTCTGCGCTCACACGGTCATGTTAGCCCTTGAGGGAGTTCCTGCATTCTATATTCATAGTCTAATAGGTACTGAAAATGACAGCCAAGCCGTGGCTGATAGCGGTGAGCTACGAGCGATCAACCGTCACACTTGGGATGCCGATGAACTAGACGCTGCTTTATCCGATCCAGAAAAACATCATGGAGTGGTATTTGAATCACTGAAGCAGATGATCAAGATCCGACGTGAACAGCCAGCATTCCACCCGAATGCGACGCAATACACCTTGCACTTCGGGAAACATATCTTCGCTTTCTGGCGCGAAAGCCTAAACCGAGATCAATCAATTTTTGCTCTGCATAATATTTCTAACCAGAAACAAGTGATCCCAATTGTTGAGCTGAATCTGATCGCCACCGAGCAATGGAAAGACCTACTCAGTGGAAAAATTATAAGTGAAGGAGAAAATGACATCGAACTAGAACCGTATGCTTGCGTCTGGATAAGCAACAAGTAGTGGTGGTTTTCTCCTAGCGCGACCGTCTAGGTCGCTTTATACCAGCGAGCGCAGCCTAGCTTTAACAATGAGTCAGCGGCTGCGCCGGAGGAATCTCAAGCGACCGAGACGGGCGCGCTACGGCGAAAGTCGATTGATTTCCCAGTCGGCGTCAGAGGATTCGCGGGTGTAGAGCAGGCGGTCGTGGAGGCGGCCTGAACCACCTTGCCAGAACTCTACGTGGTGCGGAACCACGCGGTAGCCACCCCAGAACTCAGGGAGAGGCACTTCGCCCGGGGCGAACTGTTTATTCAGTTCATCTAACTTGGTCGTTAGAAATTCACGATCTGGAATAACTGAACTTTGAGCTGAAACCCAGGCACCGAGTTGGCTGTCGTGTGGCCGGCTTTTGAAATACTTGAGGGATTCTTCATGGGAAATTTTCTCAGCGCTCCCTATAACGACAACCTGTCGTTCAAGTGTGATCCATGGGAAGAGCAAGGAAACTTGTGGGTTTTCTTCTAACTCTTGAGCTTTGCGGCTTTGGTAATTGGAGAAAAAAACGAAGCCTTCATTGTCGAAATATTTTAGTAAGACCGTGCGCAACGACGGTACCGCATTAGATGTCGCCGTGGCGATAGACATTGCATTTGGCTCAGGGTAGCCGGCGTCGACGGCTTGCTGGAACCATTGAGTGAATTGCTCTACGGGTGTGGTAGCTAAATCTGCGCGGTGGAGTCCACCTTTTAGGTAATCTTTTCTGTAGTTTGAAAGGTCCATGATGTTGAAGAATTTATGAATGAAGTGGTGAGTATATATTTAGACACTCCAGACGCCTAGGTCGATAAGTTGTTGCAGTGGCACCTCTGGCCAGCCTTTATTGGCTGCAGGTGAGGCAGGCGAGGGATGGAGGATCTTACCAATCTTGAAGCCCTTGTTCGGAAAATACGCTTTGACGGTTTTCTTCAATTGTTTCTCGGCGAATGCGCCGACACCGATAAGAAATTCTGGATCTAGTAATTTGATCGTCTGCGAGAGGTGGAGCCGGCATGCCACATCGACCGGAGCTGATTCGGACTTTCGCAGCTTGTCAGGCGTGATATTGCGGCCAGTTTCGCCCATCCAGACGAGTGGACAAAAGTTGCTGACGAAGTGGTCGGCGAAAAAGTCCTCAGCCTGCGGGTAGCGATCGGCAAAGAGCCCCCAGAGGCGACGTCCGCTAACTTCGGAACGCTTACAGGCAAAGCCCTCGATCGGGCGCTTCGGATGCTCTTTAGATGGCTTCTCTACAGCAGCCTCGATCCCCATCCAATCGCGAACGGCAGAAATTTCACCAAAAGGGACACCCACTTGAGCCATGCCCCATGGCCCAGGGTTCATACCGAGAAAGAGCACGCGCTTTTTACCATAGCCAAAGCGGCTGAGGTATTGTTGGTGCGGAGCCCAGGCGTATTCTAACGGGTTGTACGTGTGGGTGACTGGCTCAGAAAATTGAAGCGGTCCGAGTGCGCTAATAAGTTCCTGTGCTGCGGTTTCCAACTCCGTGGTCATGGATCTTATATGGACTCGTAAATAGTTGAGCGCAACAGAAATAGAACCACTATACTGACGCGCACCAAGATTTGTCTAATTGAGAACCAACTCAGATGTTAAAGGAATTCCTTTCAGCGCTGAGTGAGGTTACGTATTAAGTACTCTTTAAGCTCTGCTGCCAGGCGGCGCATAAGAGCACTTTTGGCGTCTCTATGTAGTAGCCAGTAGCGAGCATGGAAAACCCGGCTCGGATAACTTGCAAGCTGCTGATTAACTAACTAAAAAGATATTTAAGCTCATTTAGGTCTTGTTTTCCAAACCTGGGGTTAAAAAAATTATGGCCAACCACAACGAAGACTTAATTTCCCAGTCTAACAGATCACTTAGACCTTTTTTGAGTTTTATTCAGACTCATCCAAGTAGTATAATTGAATTGGATATATAGTCAGAGAGAATGAGCTGCGGACTCATAAATCCCTTCGTTCCTAGGAATATCATAAAACGTAGATCAAATTGACTGCCTAATAGATATTGCTAGTGCGGCCTGGGCACATTGCGTAAGCAGCTTTGCTGGGATTATTTGAGCGACCGAGACGGTCGCGTTACGTGGAGTGTCCGACTCGGTCATATTATGAAAATATTGTGTCTTCAAATCTGCCGGTGGCAAGGTCCGCGATATGACGCTCAAGCAGATGATCTCTGCAGCGCGATTCTCG